>JAIDKJ010000469.1 GCA_029051835.1 Paramuribaculum sp.
GCCACGCACCGCCCGCGGCTACCGTCGGGCCGGAGAGACCGTCATAACAAATGACAGATGACCAACGATACAAATGAGGAAATCATGATAGAAATAGGCAATACGCTGGTGTCGCTCGACCTGGCCGAACGTTTTTTTTGCTGCGATCTTGACCAATGCCTCGGACAATGCTGTATCGAGGGCGACGCAGGCGCACCCATCACCACAGCCGAACAGCGCGAACTGGAGAGAGTGCTCCCGGTCGTGGAGCCTGAGCTGACACCGCAGGCGCGCCGGGTGATCGGCGAGCAAGGAGTGAGCTACATCGACGAAGAGGGCGACCTCGTCACCTCGATAGTCGGCGGCCGCGACTGTGTGTTCACCTGCCATGCCCCCGGAGGCAAATGCCTGTGTGCCGTCGACCGTGCATATCGCCAGGGACTCACCGGCTCGTTCCGCAAACCGATATCGTGCTATCTCTACCCCCTGCGGCTGACCGAATATCCCGCATTCACAGCCGTCAACTATCACCGCTGGAAAATATGCCGGAGCGCCGAAGCCAACGGACGACGCCTCGGCATACGCCTCTACCAGTTCATGAAAGACCCTCTGATCGAACGCTTCGGCAAGGAATGGTACGACGAACTCGCCCAGGCCTGCGAAGCCATCATAGAAAACGGAATAGAATAAAACCACACCTTAAATGTACCTGATCAAAAAAGCCCTTTTGCCACTGCTCGCCGCTGTCATATCGGCCACACCGGTCATAGCCGGACGACGCGACACCCCCCACACGCTGCTGCCCGAGCCGCAGAGCATAGAATTCCGCGGAGGAGATATCAGGATCACCGCCGCACGGCTGCAGATGGCCGCCGACTCAGCGCAGTGGGCCGACACACTGTCGGCTCTCGGCGTCAGAATCGACCCGCGCTCACGCTATGTCATCACCGGCGAGATCGTCGACTCTATACCGGGAGCCGGCGCAAACGACGAAGCATACACCCTCGGCATCGACAACCGCAGGATAACCGTCAGCGCCACCTCGCCCAAAGGGATCCGCTGGGCATTGCAGACACTCCGCCAGCTCGCCAAGAATCCCGGATCAGGACGTCTGCGCCTGCCCCAGTGCTTCATCACCGACTGGCCGGCATTCCCGTGGCGCGGATTCATGATGGATGTCGGACGCTCCTACATAAGCCTCGACGAGCTAAAGCGTGAGATCGACGCCATGTCGCTGTTCAAACTCAACGTATTCCACTGGCATCTGACCGAAAACCAGGCCTGGCGTCTGGAGAGCCGTCTGTTCCCGATGCTCAACGACAGCGTCAACACCACCCGTCAGCCGGGCTGCTACTACACCGTCGACGAAGCGCGCGAGCTTGTGGCATATTGCCGCGACAGAGGCATCATGCTCGTGCCCGAAATCGACATGCCGGGCCATAGCGCCGCATTCGAGCGCACATTCCGCCACGACATGCAGTCGCCCGAAGGCCAGAAGATACTCCGCCTGCTTGTAGAGGAAGCCTGCGCCACGTTCGATGAAGTCCCCTACCTGCATATCGGCACCGACGAAGTGCGGTTCACCGACCCCCGGTTTGTGCCTCAGATGGTGGCATTCGTCAGAAGCCATGGCAAGAAAGCCATATCGTGGAATCCGGGATGGCATTACGAACCCGGACAGATCGACATGACCCACCTCTGGAGCTACCGGGGCAAAGGACAGAAAGGGATTCCCGCCATCGACTCCAAGCTCCACTATCTAAACCACTTTGACCTGTATGCCGACATCCGCGCGCTCTACCGTAGTACGATCTATGGCCATACCGCCGCCACACCCGACGTGGCCGGAGCGGAGATAGCCATATGGAACGACCGCTACGTGTC
>JAIDKJ010000470.1 GCA_029051835.1 Paramuribaculum sp.
TGTCGATATCGGGCAGCGATATTCGGTAGGGGTTGAGAAAACGTTCGAAAAGCAGGTCGTACTTCACTGGGTCGATCTGTGTGATGCCAAGGCAGTAGGCCACGGCGCTTCCGGCTGCCGATCCGCGGCCGGGGCCGATGCTCACTCCGAGGTCTTCGCGTCCGGCTCTGATGAAGTCCTGCACGATGAGGAAGTAGCCCGGGAAGCCCATGGTCTTCATTATGTGGAGTTCGAAGTTGATGCGCTCCTCCAGTTCGGCGGTGAGTGGAGTGCCGTAGCGTCGGGCGGCTCCTTCGTAGGCGAGTTTCTTGAGGTAGTCGGCCTCGAGTTTTATTCGGTAGAGCTTGTCGTAGCCTCCGAGTTTTTTGATCTTGTCGTCGGCCTGCTCCTGGGTTAGCACTACATTGCCGTTCTCGTCGCGGGTGAACTCGTCGAACAGATCTTTCTCTGTCAGCCGCTGGCGGTATTGTTCTTCGGTTCCGAACTCTTCGGGGATCGCGAAGGTGGGCATGATCGGCGGGTGGTCGATTGAATAGTGCTCGACCTTGCGGAGCACTTCAAGGGTGTTTTCGAGTGCTTCCGGTATGTCGGAAAAGAGTTCGGACATTTCGGCCTGGGTCTTCATCCATTCCTGTTTGGTGTAGCGCATGCGCTGCGGATCGGTGATGAAGCTGTTGGTGCTTACGCATATCAGCCGGTCGTGGGCTTCGGCGTCATCATAGTTGACGAAGTGCACGTCGTTGGTGGCTATGATTTTGATGTTGTGGCGTCGGGCGAGTTCTATCATTTTGGGATAGACGGCCTTTTCGTCTTCCCAGACGGTGCGGTTGGACCCGGGCCGGTCGGTCGGGTGGCGCTGTATCTCTATATAGTAGTCGTCGCCGAAGGTTTCTTTCCACCAGAGCACGCTTTTTTCGGCCTCTTCCATCCGTCCGTCGCGGACGAGTCTTGGTATCTCTCCGCCGAGGCATGCCGATGCGATGATGAGTCCCTCGCGTCGTTCGGAAAGCGATTGCTTGTCGGTGCGTGGATGCATGTAGAATCCTTTGGTCCATGCTTC
>JAIDKJ010000047.1 GCA_029051835.1 Paramuribaculum sp.
ACTGATATTACGAGAATTACAAAAATCGCCCGCCAAACCCTTTTTAATAGCATCTAAAATTTGTAACTTTGCACACATCATGGCTACAACACAAAAGAAGAAAAAAAAGACTACCGGAGGCATTCGCCTCGGAGTATTGATCGCAACTATTTCAGCGATACTGCTGGCCGGAGGGTGCATCATATTCTGCATACAGCCCGCCTCACCGGCCGGTCAGGACAGATGGGTGAGAATACCGGCCGGCGCCGACCGCACGGCAGTAGCCGACTCTCTGCGGTCGGCACTCGGCATCACCTGCGGCAACCGCGTCTACACCATCTGGCGGTTCATGGGCGGCACCCCCTCACGGGCTCACGGCGCCTACCGAATCAGCCGGTCGACAAGCTCGATAAGCGCGGCACGCCGCCTAAAGAACGGCACACAGACGCCCGTGAAAGTGACTTTCAATTACGCGCGCGATCTTGCCGACATGGCGTCGAGAGTGACCCGCAACGTGGAGATCACTCCTGAAGAATTTCTTGAAGCATGCGACACACTGCTGCCACGGCACGGATTCCGGCCGCAACAGTTTCCGGCGGCATTCATGCCCGACACCTACGAAGCCTACTGGACCGACAGCGGCGAGCGTCTGGCAGAACGGATGCTTGAGGCCCGCAACAGCTTTTGGGATGACTCCCGCCGACAGCGCGCCGCCGACCTCGGCATGACTCCCGCCGAAGTGGCCACCCTCGCATCGATAGTAGAAGAGGAAACCGCCAAGGCCGACGAACGCCCTACAGTGGCCCGCCTCTCCCTCAACCGGCTAAAACGCGGCATGCTCCTTCAGGCCGACCCCACTGTGAAATTCGCCCCGGGCAATCCTGCCCTGCGCCGCATCACCCGTCGGCACCTTTCAGTGCAGTCGCCCTACAACACCTATCTCCACCACGGACTCCCCCCAGGCCCGATACGCATAGCCGACCGACGCACCATCGACGCCGTGCTCGAAGCCCCGCTCCACAACTACATATATATGTGCGCGCGTGAGGACTTCTCAGGCTATCATAATTTCGCCTCCGACTATTCCACTCATCAGGCCAACGCCCGGCGCTACCAGAAAGAGCTCGACCGCAGAGGCATCAGATAGACATGAACAAACCGTAGGAGATCCACGTTATCCATCCATCATGACACATAGCAACGACACCAACATAACGATAGCCACGTATTCCACCGACTGGGAAGCCCACATAGCCGAAGGCGTGCTCGCCAACGAAGGGATCCCGTGCATGCTGACCAACGAAACGTTCTCGTCGATCTACCCCATAGGATTCAACAGCATCGGAGGCATCAACCTGATAGTACCCGCCGGATATGCCGACAAAGCCCGCAGCCTGCTCGGCATGACAGGATCCGAAAACATGCCGGAACAATGACGTGGACGGCTGACGGACGCTGGCCAAAGCGCCGCTCCCGACAAAAGCATCCCGATCCACGGCCCCGAAAATCAGGCCGAAACATTTGCGTATTAGGAAAATAATCATTACCTTTGCGCGCTTAATCTCAAGAAACGAATGAGACAACTTAAAATCACCAAGTCGATTACCAACCGCGAGAGCGCATCGCTCGACAAGTATCTTCAGGAGATAGGCCGCGAAGAGCTTATATCTGTAGACGAGGAAGTTGAGCTTGCACGGCGCATACGCCAAGGTGATCAGAGAGCGCTGGAAAAGTTAACGTGTGCCAACCTTCGCTTCGTTGTATCGGTAGCAAAACAGTACCAGAATCAGGGACTGAGCCTCCCCGACCTGATCAACGAAGGCAATCTCGGCTTGATTAAAGCGGCACAAAAGTTTGACGAAACCCGCGGTTTCAAATTCATCTCCTATGCCGTGTGGTGGATACGGCAGTCGATCCTTCAGGCGCTGGCCGAACAGGCCCGCATCGTGAGATTGCCCCTCAATCAGGTGGGAGCATTGAATAAAATCAGCAAAGAGCTATCGAAGTTCGAGCAGGAGAACGAGCGCCGTCCTTCGCCCGAAGAACTTGCCGCACGCCTCGATGTGCCTCTTGAAAAGATCTCCGACACCCTCAAGGTATCGGGACGAAGCATCTGGGTGGACGCACCTTTTGTGGAAGGCGAGGACAACAGCCTTCTCGACGTGCTGACCAACGACGACTCCCCCGCCGCCGACTCC
>JAIDKJ010000471.1 GCA_029051835.1 Paramuribaculum sp.
CTCATATTCTGGTCGGTGGCTCTGCCCGTAGCCTTCTATCTCTATTTCGGCAACGCGAATCCCGGTTCAGCCAATCCTACGATCGACGCCGCATCCTACACATGGAGCGGACTATGGCACAAGATATGCCTGATGACCATCAATTTCAATTTCGACACCGTACCGCTCTGGTATCTCTATATGCTCGTCGGCCTATATCTGATCATACCGATAATAAGTCCGTGGCTCGAACAGGCTTCAAGGCGCGATGTCAGACTGCTGCTTCTCATCTGGGGCTTCACTCTTTTCATACCCTATATCAGATTACTGGCTCCGGCTGTAGGCTACACTGGCAATTTCGGATCGATGGAGATATTCGGAGCCTGCGACTGGAACGCTTACGGCACATTTTATTATGTCAGCGGTTTTGTGGGCTATATGCTGCTCGCATATTACATCCGCCGCTGGCCACTGCAATGGAGCGCAGCCAAGACCGCCGCTATATGCGTGCCAATGTTCATCGCCGGATACTGCATCACATTCTTAGGCTACCTCAAGCTTCAGGAACTGTATCCGGGCGACTATTCATATCTTGAAATAATCTACTATTTCACAGGCATAAATGTGTTCATGATGACGTTCCCGATACTTGTGGCATTCAGTAGGCTACGTATCCGTCAGCGCCCGTGGCTCGGCCAACTTGCCTCGCTCACTTTCGGCATATACCTGTGTCACTTCTTTTTCGTGTTTGTTGCCTACGATATTTTCGACATCGAAGGAGTGGCCCCGATAGTCAGACTCCTGCTCATGGCCTCGACAAGCATCGTGGTTTCAGGCGCGCTCACATGGCTTATGCGGCAATGGAGTCTGACACGCCGCCTCGTCGCCTGACCGACACAAGACGACTCACATTCCTACTTACAGAAATATTCTATTACATCATTATGACCAACCTCCGACCATTATCACAAGGATCACGTCTGGCATCTGTAGACGCGCTTCGGGGATTCGCCCTGCTGGCAATAATTCTGCTCCACAACCTCGAACACTACAACATATTCTACGGCCCCATGCAGCGGCCTGAATGGCTGCAATGGCTCGACGCCAAAACCATCCAGACCATATATTTCATATTTGCCGGTAAAGCCTATGCAACATTTTCGTTGCTGTTTGGATTCAGCTTCTTCATACAGATGCGCAACGCACGGAGCCGCGGATGCGATTTCCGGCTCCGCTTCGCATGGAGGATGCTTCTGTTGCTGGCTTTTGCTGAGTTTCACTCACTGTTCTATAACGGAGATATACTGACGCTGTATGCCGTGTGCGGACTGATACTCATTCCGGCTTCATCGTGGAAAAACCGCACGGTATTGATCGTCGGATCATTTCTGATGCTGCAGCCGTGGTGCTGGGGCAAGATAATTTATGCCCTCGTCAATCCCGAATATATCGACAACAACTCGCTCTTCATGCAATATGCCGCACCGGCCGAAGCCGTCTGCCGCACCGGCAATCTGCTGCAGACCATGGCAAGCAATCTGACCGACGGATGGATGTACTCCAACGTATGGCAGATAGAAGCCGGCCGCCTGTTCCAGACTCCGGCACTGTTCCTGTTCGGCATGTGGCTCGGACGTAAAAAATATTTCGAATGCTCCGACAGCAGCCGTGCTTTCTGGAGAAAAGCCCTCTATGCCGCTATCATAGCAAGCGCAATATTCTATCCGCTCAAGGAATTCGTACCGCAACAGCTGACCAACATTACCATACTGTCGTATTACAGCATCATTGCCGGCATGATCTACAACTTCTGCTTCATGACTCTGCTTGTGGCGTCATTCATGCTCTTATGGTTTCATGCCGGAAATGCCGGCTATCGCTGGCAACGCTTTATCGCACCGTTCGGACGCATGAGCCTCACCAACTATATAGCCCAGTCAATCATAGG
>JAIDKJ010000472.1 GCA_029051835.1 Paramuribaculum sp.
GCATTGTAAACCTCGTCCTGAATCGGCTCCATCAGTTTCTGCCGGAGCACGAACAGATCACCCTCCGGACCGAAATACTTCTGACGCAGCTCGGCGGCGGCCTTCTCCTTGGCAGTGATCTCCTTCTCGCGTTTCTGCTTCTGCTCGTCGGTCAGAAACACCATGTTCGACTGATAGTCCTTATACATCTTGTCGGCCTCCTCGGCAAGCACGTCCACCTCCTTCTGCCAGCGCAGCGACATCTGGTTGACCTGCTCGTTGGCTATCTCGTAGGTGGGTATGTTCTTGAGCACATACTCCATGTCGATAAGAGCGAACTTCTGGGCCATGGCTCCGAGCGCACACCCTACCACAGCTACTGCTATCAATACTATACGTTTCATAATTCGGTTTTCTGATTATATAATTATTAGACACCTGCGAGGCCGAATTGTTTAATCACACGGCCTGCATTCCGCTCTCATCCCATCGCCGCGATCAGAATTCCTGGCCGAGAATGAAGTGGAAATGGCTTCCGCCACGACGACCGAACACCTTGTCGAAACCGTAACCCCAGTCGATACCCATCAGACCCACCATCGGCAGGAAGATGCGCACGCCCGCACCGGCCGAACGCTTGAGATTGAACGGAGAGAAATCCTTCACGTTGGTCCACGCGTTGCCGGCCTCAAGGAATGTCAGGCCATAGATTGTGGTAGTGGGCTGCAGCATGAACGGGAAGTGGAGTTCCACACCCAGACGCGCATAGGCATAGCCGTCATAACCCCACGGGGTCAGAGCGCCGTTGTCGTAGCCGCGGAGTGCCACCGTTTCGGTAGCATAGCTGTACGATCCGCTCATGCCGTCGCCACCTACATAGAATGTCTCGAACGGAGTCTTAAGATACTTGTTGTAGCTGCCCAGCAGACCGAAATCGGCGCGGGTCATCATCACCAGAGTCCACTTTCCGGTCGGATTGTTGAGCGGAGTATATGTGCGGCTCTGGAACTTCAGCTTCCAGTACTCGATCCAGCGATACATCTTTTTCTTAGCCTCGGTGGTGTTCTCCTCGCTGAGCTGCTTCCAGTCATGCTTGCCGAAGAGCGAAGCCGGAGGAGTCATCTGCAGGCTCAGGGAGAACTGCGAGCCTTTGCGGGTATAGAGCGGGTTGTCGATCGAGTTGCGTGCCAGAGTCAGGCCGAGCACGAGCGAGTTCGACGTACCGTTGTTCATATAGTACAGGTAATCCCAGTTCTTCAGATAATACCACTGATACGACAGCTCGGTGGTAAACGAGAAGTAGTCGTCGGGCCAGTTCAGACGCTTGCCGAATCCGATAGTGACGCCGGCCATCTGAAGCACTTTGTTCGGGTCGTAGGCATTCTCGTAGCTATACTG
>JAIDKJ010000473.1 GCA_029051835.1 Paramuribaculum sp.
ATCTGTATAAGTTGAACGAATTAACGATATACCCTACCCCATGAAAGACTCTGACAAAACCATTTCAGCCGACAGCAAGTATGTCACCATCACCGTCGGACGCCAGTTTGGCAGCGGAGGCCGTGAGATAGGCCGGCGACTGGCCGATGCGTTCGGATTCAGATATTACGACAAGGAGCTGCTCCACGAAGCCGCTCAGCGAGCCGGCGTGAGCGCGGAGTTTTTCGAGAAGAACGACGAGCGTTTTCCGTCGTTTCTCAACGGCATATTTTCGTTTGCTTTCGGCATGTCGCCGAGCAATATCTACGCCGGATCCACATCCATCAGCGACGACTCGCTCTACCGGGCGCAGTCCGACTTCATCCATTCGCTTGCCGACACCTCATCGTGTGTTATTGTAGGCCGCTCGTCCGACTATGTGCTGCGCGATCATCCGCGCACGGTCAATCTGTTTGTCCACGCCCCGATAGAGCGGTGTGTTGACCGTATCGTGGCCCGCGATCCGTCGCTCAGCCGCGACAAGGCACGTGCGCGGGCTGAGAAGGTCAACCGTCTGCGCGCCAACTACTACAACTTCTATACCGACAAGACCTGGGGAGCCGCATCGAGTTATGATCTGACTTTTGACACATCGCTTCTCTCTGCCGATGACATAGTGGCTCTCGTGCGCCACTACATAGAGATGCGCTTCCCCGACGCCCTCATAAAGGGCACGGAGTGACTCTGAGAATAGGGTACGTCACACGCAGGTATGACTGTTTGCAACGAATTTACTGTCGGTTGTCGCCTGAAAGTATACTAAAACGTCGCAATTGCGCAAAAACATTGCGCAAAAACATCGGTACTGTATCCAAATAAAGGGTAATGGATATACAAGTGTTGACTATCATCAGATAGGGCTGTACAGATGTCATTGGGGGATTGATAATTGGATTGAGCTGAGCAACAACAAGATTTCCGGAACGTTGCCGGATTATATAACCAACGATCCGCACAAACTCGTGAGGGCGTATTATATACTGAATCCACAAAGTGAGGGATATGGCTTTTCCAACATGCCTTCGGATGAGGAAGTCGCCCGTATGAAAAAGGAGCTTGATCTCCCGGCGTCGGCGTATTAGAGCGCAGTCACTTCCGTTTGTATATGGAGTGAAAATGTCAGTATTTGGCGATATTTGTGGCGGAGGCGATAATCTTCGGCGGTAAAATAGGGTGAATTCGCGTGATATTTTGTAATTTTGCAACTCATTTTTCACCCTTGACAGATGATGACCCTCGAAGAGATAAGAAACTCCATAGCTCCCGAACTGGAAGCGCTCGCCCGACGCATCGACAGTGCGCTCGGCTCCGGCAATCAGCTGATGAACAGTGTTGTGGAGGGCTATCTAAAGTCGAAGGGCAAAATGATCAGGCCTATATTGGTGATCTTGACCGCCAAGATGCTCGGAGAGGTCAACGACCGCGTGATGGCCGGCGCGGCGGCCGTGGAGCTGCTCCACAACGCTTCGCTGATCCACGACGATGTGATCGACGAGTCGAAGATGCGCCGCGGATTGCCTACGGTCAACAGTCGCTGGGACAATCATATAGCCGTGCTGGTGGGCGACTTCTTCGTAAGCTCGTCGCTGCAGCAGGCTTTGTCGACCGACGATATCCGCGTGGTCAGCTCCATAGCCAGCCTTGGACGCCTGCTCTCGCTCGGAGAGATCGACCAGATATACAATGCCCGCTATCATTGCCTTGACGAGTCGGCCTACCTCGAAGTGATCCGCCGCAAGACGGCATCGCTGTTTGTGTCGTGTGTGGAGATAGGCGGCTATGCCGTAGGAGCTACCGAAGAGCGGCTTGCGCCGATGCGGCGCTATGCCGAGCTTCTTGGACTCTGTTTCCAGATCAAGGACGACATTTTCGACTATTCGGACGATGCCGCGACCATAGGCAAGCCTGTGGGCAACGATCTGCGCGAAGGCAAGGTGACGCTTCCGCTGCTGTCGGCTCTCAACCGCAGCGATCTTCCCGAGGCGGCGGCGATGCGTGAGCTTGTGGCCAAGGATGAACTTTCCGACGACGAGATAGCCGTGCTGATCGACTTCGCCCGCCGCGCCGGTGGCATCGACTATGCCTACGCCCGCATGGAGCAGCTGGCCGCCGAGGGCATAGCCCAGCTTGAACGGGTGGCATCGCCTTCGGGCACTGCCAACGACGCTTTGGCCGATATATTCCGCTACATAATAGAGCGCGACCGGTGACGCGGATGCCGTAGCGTCGGCGAGGGGAGACG
>JAIDKJ010000474.1 GCA_029051835.1 Paramuribaculum sp.
ACCACAAATCAAAAACGTGTCAAATGGCTTTTGGGGGTATTAACCAGCATCAAATGAATACCCCCCCCCCATAACCTTCTCATTTTGAATGGGTTGAGCTACTCTAATGCAATTGTTGCGACTCATTGCGCGAACATCGTCGTCGCCGCACCCCAAAGCAAACCGCCAACTCTGAGCGGCGTCATAATGAAGATTTGATCTCGATGCGACTATTGACATAAGTTCAGCTTGCATTAATGATTACGTCAGCAAAATTACAAAATCTGTAACAACTATGCAACCAGTTTGAATACCTGTTGCCATTTTGACCACGATTTGCGGCTTATTATGACCTTTTGGCCAATTTGACCAACTCCGGCATGAAAGCGGCTCACGAGAGTATGGCCGATTCGAGCTTCGAGAGATCGTCCTGAAGGCGTTTTTCGAGCGGCAGACGCTCCTCGATGTTGCGGCACGCATAAAGCACAGTGGCGTGGGTGCGCGACAGGCGCGAGCCGATAGCCTTCAGACCCATCTTGGCATGCTTCTTGGCAAGGAACATCACCATCTGTCGCGCATCGGATATCTCGCGGCGACGCGATTTGGTGAACAGCTGATCGGGTTCGATCTTGTAATATGCGCTGACCTCCTGTGCTATCATCTCGAAGTTGATCTGGCGGCGGTTGATCTTCACGGCGTTGCCGAGCACCTTGCGGGCAAGATCTATCGATATCTCGCGGCCGAGCACGGTAGCGTGGGCTATGAGCGACACCATGATGCCCTCAAGCTCGCGGATCGAGTCGGTGACATTTCCGGCTATATAGTCGAGCACGTCGGTCGGTATCACCAGACCATCCTTCATGGCCTTGCGCTCCAGCACCTCGCGCCGCAGGTTGTAGTCGGGCTTCTCAAGCTCGGCAGTCATGCCCCATTTGAAGCGGTCGAGCATACGTTTTTCCATGCCCTCCATCATCGACGGACGTGTGTCGGACGAGAGGATGATCTGCTTCTGGTTGAGCTGCAGATGATTGAATATATGGAAGAAGGTGCCCTGAGTGCTCGTCTTGCCTATCAGATCCTGAATATCATCGAGTATGAGCACGTCGATGCTCTGATAGAAGTTGATGAAGTCGTTGATGCGGCCGCTACGCAGAGCCGTGGTATACTGGCTCTCGAACAGACGGGCCGTCACGTACAGCACACGCTGCTGCGGGTTAAGCTCCTTTATACGTATGCCGATCGCCTGTATGAGGTGAGTCTTGCCGACGCCGGGAGAGCCGAATATAAAGAGCGGATTGAACGTCTTGCACTTCGGATCGGAAGCGATCGCCTCGCCGATGGAGCGCGCCACACGGTTGCTCACGCCGATACAATAGTTTTCAAACGTGTATCTCGGATTGAGCTGTGCGTCGATCTCGGCAGGCTGCTGCTTAGGAGCGAAGGGATTGGATGTGGCT
The DNA here is from genome assembly GCA_029051835.1 of Paramuribaculum sp. GTDB lineage: Bacteria > Bacteroidota > Bacteroidia > Bacteroidales > Muribaculaceae > Paramuribaculum. The sequence continues at coordinate 1,437 of JAIDKJ010000474.1, forward strand.
CCGGGAGCCGGCGCCACGGCAGTCGACGGATTGGAGCTTTCCATCGTGACAGCCGTCGTGGGATCATCCGATACCTGATCGAAGTGATAGAACAGCTTCACCGAAGGGCCGTAGACCTTATGGAGCGTTTTGCTGATCAGCTTGAAGTAGCGTTCCTCCAGCTGCTCTACAAAGAACTGCGACGGAACTCTGATATTCAGATTTCCGTTGTCAAAACTGATAGAGGTGACAGGCTTGAACCAGGCCTCAAACTGTTCTTTCGGAAGATTGTCGTGGAAAATCGCAAGACAATTTTCCCACAGCTGTATATGATTTTGCTCCATTTATTCTGTCTCTTAAACAAATCTGACGCTCCCGACGATCTT
>JAIDKJ010000475.1 GCA_029051835.1 Paramuribaculum sp.
GCCGGGGGTTATCTTTCACGCGTGCTATCATTTCCAAGTCGGCGCGTCCGGTATACATCTGCGATCTGGTGCGGCCATGCACGGTGAGAGCCTGTATGCCGCAGTCTTGCAACTGCTCGGCCAGGGTGGCTATGATACGGTTGTCGGCATCCCATCCGGTGCGGGTCTTGACGGTGACTGGCAGATTTACCGCCTTGACCACCGCCGCAGTGATCTCAAGCATTTTGGGGATGTCGCGCAGCATTCCGGCTCCGGCGCCTTTGCCGGCCACTTTCTTGACCGGGCATCCGAAGTTTATGTCGATCACGTCGGGCCGGGCCTGCTCCACGATCTTTGCGGCTTCGACCATCGACTGTGTGTCGCGGCCGTATATCTGTATGGCGGCGGGTCGCTCGGCCGGCCGGATTGTGAGCTTGCGCGTAGTGGCGGCTATGTTGCGTATCAGCGCGTCGGCCGACACGAATTCCGTGTAAGTGAAGTCGGCTCCCTGCTCTTTGCAGATGAGTCGGAATGATTCGTCGGTCACATCCTCCATCGGGGCGAGGAGCACCGGACGGGGTCCTAATTGTATATCACCTATCTTCATCAGTCACGAAATTAATGCAATGTCGGTAAATATCCAAATGATTCGGATAAAAATGGGTTATGGTAATGGGTGAGGATCCGCAGTGCAGTGGCGGATCAGTGCAGGGTTAGAGTCGACAGGCGGTCGGGATCAATCAGGGGCAACATCTGTCGGAATTCGTCGAGAGTGATGTTTTCGACGGCGTTGCGGCAGTCGTCGGTGGTCATCACTTCGCCGCGAAGCAGAAAGCTTCGGGCGGCGGACATGACCGCGTTCTCACGCTGTTCGGAAGCGATGATGGTCTGTCCCGAAAGCTGTCGTTTGGCCTGTAGGAATTTGCGTTCCGACAGACCATCGGCGGCCAGCCGTCCGAGCGTACGCCTCATCACGTCGATGCATTTCGTATGGTTGTCGGGGTCGCATCCGAAATATATGGTGAGCAGTCCGCAGTCGGTATATAGCGCCAGTGACGACTCTACGGTGTAGACCAGTCCGCGTCGTTCGCGCAGTTCCACGTTGAGCAGTGAGTTCATACCAGGCCCTCCGATGATGTTGGACAGCAGCGATAGGGCAAACCGGCTGTGGTCGTACAGACTGCCGGTAATGGCACCGCTGAGGGTGTGGGCCTGATAATGCGACGCTCCGCGATCGACAATGAAAGGGGCGACAGCGGCGGGAGCTATTGCGGTGCTGACCCGGGAGCGTCGCGTGAATCGCTCGAACGCTCTGCTTACGGTGCGGATCACTTGCTCCGGACGCTGGGATCCGGCATAGAACACGATCGATGAGTCGACCGTGAAATGGCGTTCGAGCCATTGCCGGCATTTTTCCGATGTGAAGGTGGACAGTGTGTGGC
>JAIDKJ010000476.1 GCA_029051835.1 Paramuribaculum sp.
ATCGGAGTTGGAGAGACGATTCCAGATCGAAGGTGTCGAGGTGGCGGCGCATGTCGTCAAGGCTGAAGTTGGGATAAAACCGCGAGTTGATGCGCAGATACTCTCCGAGGCTGATGTGCGGGAGCGAGAATTCTTCCGGCACGATGAATATGTCCGACAGGGTCGAGGGGCGGCGGAGGCGCGTGTCCGTGCCGTTGTAATACACGTGTCCGCTCTGCGGGGTCAGCAGCCCGGCGGCGAGATAAAGCAGGGTCGATTTGCCTGCGCCGTTGCGTCCGAGCAGTCCGTAGATGCCGCCGTCGCTTATGTTTACCGAAAAGTCGTTGAGCACCGGCGGACGGTGTCGGCCGTAGCTGAATGTGATGTTTTTTATTTCGAGCATGAGTGTAATAGTGAAATAGTACACCGCAAAGGTAGATATAATTTTTAATTCGCAAAAAATATTTCACAAAAAAAATGTATTTACTAACTTTGCGATAAGTAACTCTCAAAAATTAGCTGCGAGTGATTTTTGAGGTTAGTTCGAGTGATTTTTGTTTGAAGACGAAGGCGTGTAGCGAGCTACACAACTGAGGATGAAATCAAAAAGCGCCGAGCGAAGTCAAAAAGCACCGCAGTGTGCACGAGTTACTGATAAGTATAATGATATAAACTGATTTTTAAGAGTTACTTAGTAAAAAACAACTTTAACCAATCATGGCAGAATTAGACATAGCACAGGTGTTCAATGCAGCAAAAGTGCTCAAGGATGTGGCGCGTCATCCGCGCCTTATAGGTGTGACCAAAATCAATCCCGATGCGCAGGTGTATCTCAAACCTGAAAATCTTCAGCATACGGGGGCTTTCAAGCTCCGTGGAGCATACTACAAGATTTCACAGCTTACGCCCGAAGAGGCTGAAAAGGGTGTGATCGCATGCTCGGCGGGAAATCACGCGCAGGGTGTGGCGCTGTCGGCTACGGCCAACGGTATCAAGAGCATCATCTGCCTGCCTGCCGGTGCGCCTATCTCCAAGGTGGAGGCCACCAAGCGGCTCGGAGCTGAGGTGGTGATGGTGCCGGGTGTCTACGACGATGCCTATGCGAAGGCTCTCGAATTGCAGAAGGAGCATGGATATACGCTGATACATCCGTTCGACGATCCGCTCGTGATAGCCGGACAGGGTACTATCGGTCTGGAAATTCTTGAGGAGATGCCCGATGTGGAGGCTGTCATCGTGCCGGTAGGCGGCGGTGGCCTGATCTCGGGTGTGGCGTTCGCGCTGAAGACTCTTAAGCCGGAGGTGAAGGTCTATGGCGTGCAGGCCGAGGGCGCTCCCTCTATGGCCGATTCGCTCCGGAGCAATGAGCGTCTGCATCTCGACAGCGTTTCCACCATCGCCGACGGTATCGCGGTAAAGGAGCCGGGAGTCAATACGTTCGAGATGTGCCGCAAGTATGTCGACGAGATCGTGACCGTGAGCGACGATGAGATCGCCGCTGCAATACTCAAGCTTATCGAGGAGCAGAAGCTCGTGGCTGAGGGTGCGGGCGCGGTGTCGGTGGCTGCGGCTATGTTCGACAAGGTGCCTGTCAAGGGCAAGAAGGTGGTGTGTCTGGTG
>JAIDKJ010000477.1 GCA_029051835.1 Paramuribaculum sp.
CGAGGAGCACAAAACGAAGCCGCGTCCCAAAGTGGTCCTCACATGGGCTCCGCACCCCAGAGCGCTCCCGCAGGCCGTGCCCAACTCCTTCGCACAGTGGACCGTCGCCGCCGGCTACGACGTGGTAATCACCCATCCGCGCGGCTATGAGCTTGCACCGGAGTTCACTGCCGGAGCCACCATCGAATACGACCGCGAGAAAGCGTTCAGCGGAGCCGACTTCATCTATGCCAAAAACTGGTCGGCATACGCCGATCCCAACTACGGCAAGATACTCTCCACCGACCGCGACTGGACCGTCGACACCCGCTCGATGGCTCTTACCGACAACGCCTACTTCATGCACTGCCTGCCTGTGCGCCGCAACATGATAGTGACTGACGACGTAATCGAGTCGGATCGCTCGCTCGTCATACCCGAGGCCGCCAACCGTGAGATCTCCGCACAGACCGTATTAAAACGTATGCTTCAATCGCTGTGACACTCAAAAACATCACCATTGTAAAGATCGGAGGCAACGTCGTAGACGACCCCGAAGCGCTCAGGCGGTTCGCCGCCGGATTCGCACAGATGCCCGGACGCCGCATCCTCGTGCACGGAGGTGGCAAGGAAGCCACACGCATGAGCCAGGCGCTCGGCCTGACAACCACCATGATCGACGGACGGCGCGTGACCGACGCCGCCACACTCGACATAGTAACCATGGTCTACTCCGGGCTGGTCAACAAACGCATCGTGGCACTCCTGCAGAGCCTCGACTGCAACGCCGCAGGATTTTGCGGAGCCGACGCCGGACTGGTCAAGGCCACCCGGCGTCCGCCGCGCGACGGCGTTGACTTCGGATTCGTAGGCGACCTCGATCCCAACGGAGTCGACATACTGACGCTCTCGTGGCTCCTCGAATCGGGCATCACGCCTGTGTTCAGCGCCATAATGTCGGACGGCTCCGGACAGTTGCTCAACTGCAACGCCGACTCCGTGGCCTCATGTCTGGCCAAGGCCTGCGCACGTGTGGCCGAAACCCACCTCGTCTACTGCTTCGAGATGCCCGGAGTGATGCGCGACATCACCGACCCCAAGTCAGTCATCAGCTCCATCACGCCCGCAAGCTACGAGCGCCTTCGCGCCGAAGGAGTGGTCAGCAAAGGCATGATAC
>JAIDKJ010000478.1 GCA_029051835.1 Paramuribaculum sp.
CAATGGAGCAGTACAGCGCCCGTGTCAACGATAAATCGCGTGCCCGTCAGCGCCGTCTGTTCGAGGATGAGATAGCCACAGGGCTGGCCGGCGACCTCGTGTCGATGGCCACCATGTCGCTCGGCAAATACGACCGTGCCAACCAGATGCTGGCAGTGGAGTTCGACAATATGCCTTCGATCATGCTTCCGGTGCCTGAAAATTCAGTCGGCGCTTTCCAGAATCTCAACAATATAGAGGTGACTGATGCCAAATACGGCGTGATGCCCAACGACAATTTCGAGCTGATCTACGCCAAGTTCCACAACAAGGTCAACGGCGAGACATTCGTCTATGACAATATCGACCGTGTGCCGCTCAACTTCGTGGAAAGCGACGACAATATGGTGTCGCTTGAGATACTCCAGCAGCAGCAGATGGAGGAGATCAAGCTGCAGGAGCTTAAAAAGAAGGTGGTCGAGGAGGCTCGTCAGCTCAACGTGATATCCGATCACACTAATATCACCGTCGACTCGCGCATCGAAAATGCCTATGACGCCAACGGCGAAAAGATACTTAACTACAAAGTGAAATTCTCCTATGAGGTAGAGCCGGGATTCTCGGCCCAGGAAGATTTCGGTCCCGGAAAATACCATATCGATGAGTCGGGAGCCGCCAAGTCGATGCTCGCGCTCGTGCAGCAGGCGCTTCAGGGCGACTTCAAGCAATATCTGGCTGCAGGCAAGAAGCTGCAGGTCAAGATATCCGGCGCGGCCGACGCTACTCCGATACGCAGCAAGATCGTTTACGACGGCGTTTATGGAGATTTCGAGGACGAACCCGTAAGAAAGGACGGTCAGATCACCGGCATCACCATCAATGCCAAGACGCCTGTGCAGACCAACGAACAGCTTGCCTTCCTCCGTGCCTACGGTGTAAAGGACTATCTGGAGAAGAATGTCGAAGAACTCGGCGCGATGAAACGCGACTATACGTATGATATAGCCGTGGCCGAAGGCAAGGGAAGCGAGTTCCGCCGCATTGTGGCAGAGTTCACTTTTGTAGATGCTTTCTGATTCCACTGTTTTCAGTATTTATGAAAATTATTTCAATCCCTGTTTTAGCATTACTGGCCTTATCGGCTGTCGTATCGTCGGCCAACACTGTCAACGACGACGAGGACAGCCTCCCTAC
>JAIDKJ010000479.1 GCA_029051835.1 Paramuribaculum sp.
ACTGATCATAGTGGGATTTGTCACCCCCGCAATAGGCGACATAGGCATCCGCGCCGGAAAAATGCTTGTTGTCACGCTTCTGCTTGCCTACGGTGCGACCCTGTTTGCCGGATATACATCCTACTTCACCGGCATCTGGCTATTCCCGTCCCTGATAAGCCAGGACACCGCAATGATAGCGGTAGAGCAAAGCGGGCCGGCCATAGAGCCTTACTTCACCGTAGGCATGCCTCCGCTGATGGGAGTTATGACCGCGCTGGTGAGCTCTTTTGTCGTTGGACTTGGCATTGCCGTGACATCGGCCGAGGTCCTGCGGTCGGCCTTTGCCGAACTCCGTTCTGTCATCGAGCTGACGATCCGCAAGGCTATCGTGCCGCTACTGCCATTCTACATATTCGGCATATTTCTGATCATGACCGTATCAGGCCAGACAGGCACTATACTCATATCATTCGCCAAGGTCATAGCCGTGATATTCGGCATCCATGTGTTCATACTGGTGTTTCAATATTGTGTGGCCTCGATATTCGCCCGCAAAAATCCCTTCAAGATGTTGTGGACCATGATGCCCGCCTACTTTACAGCTCTCGGCACTTCGTCATCGGCCGCCACCATACCTGTCACGCTGCGTCAGAGCATCAAGATGGGTGTCAGCGAGGATGTGGCCGGATTCGTCGTGCCGCTCTGCGCCACGGTTCACATGTCGGGAAGCGCGTTGAAACTTGTAGCCTGCTCGATGGCTCTTATGATCATGCAGGGCATGGCCTTCGATATAGGCATGTTCAGCCATTTCATCATAATGCTCGGCATCACAATAGTAGCCGCGCCCGGAATACCGGGAGGAGCGATTATGGCATCACTCGGACTATTGTCGTCGATACTGGGATTCAGCGAGGCGCAGAACGCGCTCATGATCGCCCTTTACATCTCGATGGACAGCTTCGGCACAGCCTGCAATGTGACCGGCGACGGCGCATTGGCATCGATCGTCGACCGCTTCTTCCGTCCACGTCCGCGCAAAGTGCCTGCCGCATCCTGATCAGAGCAGCAGGCAAGCGTCGCCATAGCTAAGGAAGCGGAACTTGCGCTCCATAGCCATGTCATACATCCGACGCCAGTCGCCCCCCGTGAAAGCCGACACGAGCAGCAGCAAAGTTGACTTCGGCTGATGAAAGTTGGTCACCATCGCGTCAACCACACGATAGCGATAGCCGGGAGCGATGATAATGCGGGTGTCGGCTGTCAGCGCATCGCTGCCATCACTACGCAACCTGTCGAGAAGATGCCCCATAGCCTCTTTCCGGCTCATGGCTGTAGAATGATGATCGTAGGGATACCACTGCGGCAGTTCGTCGAGCGATTCGCCACGCGAAGCCCTCACGCCAAACCAGTAAAGGCTTTCGAGCGTGCGCACCGAAGTGGTGCCTACGGCAACGCCCCGACGATCCGTCCGAGCCAACTCCTCGATCATGCCGAGTCCTACACTTATAAACTCGCTGTGCATCGGATGGTCGC
>JAIDKJ010000480.1 GCA_029051835.1 Paramuribaculum sp.
ACGGTGTAGACCTTTTCCCAGAAGCGCGGTACGGAGCACATGCAGGTCGGATGACGTTCGCGCAGAGTCTGCTGTATGCGGTTGGGGTCGTTGTTGATCGCCACGGGGATGCCCGAATAGAGGCAGAAGTAGGTCCATGCGCGTTCGAAAATATGGCATAGCGGCAGGAAGCACACCGACGAGTCGCGGTCGCTGAGCATGTCGAGTCGTTCGCGGTGTATCTCTATGGCGGCCGTGAAGCAGGCGTGGGTCAGCACGGCGCCTTTCGATTCGCCGGTGGTGCCGGAGGTGTAGATGATGGTGGCTATATCGTCGGGCTTGGCCTCGCGGGTGCGCTTCTCCACCTCCGGGCCGCAGGCCGCCTTTGCCTCGCGGCCTATCTCCAGCAGCCGGGCGAAGGTCATCGAGCAGTTGTCGGCCGGATCGATCTCCACATTGTCGAATGTCACGATGTGGCGCAGTGTGGAGTCGTCGGTCATCAGACGGCGGGCAAGCTCATATTGCTGGCGTGTGCCGACGAAAAGTATGCGTATCGCGGCGTCGTCCACGATATATTTCACCTGCTGCTGCGAGCTGGTAGAATATATCGAAATAGGCACGGCGCGGACGGCAAAGGCTGCGAAGTCCACGTTGAGCATCTCCATGCGGTTGGCCGAGAAGGTGCCTATGCGTTCGCCGGCTTCAACTCCGAGGCTGCAGAGGGCTGCCGCGAGAGTGTCGGTGTCGGCGTCAAAACGGCGCCAGCTGACCGGCACCCATTCTTCGCCCTGCATGATTGCCAGCGCCTCGCGGTCGCCGTATTTCGTGGTCTGATGCTTCACCAGACCGGTCAGTATATTGTTCATTATTACTCTGTTTTTGCGGTTGTGATAATGGAGTATCGTGCAAATATAACGATTCTTCCCGGAAAATACCTCCATCGTGGCGATGTTTTCCGGGAAGATATGCGGCTGTTGCCGGATTGACGGTCAGCGTTTCTTCATGTCGAAGCGGTAGATGGCCGAGAGCATCACGTAGCGGGGCAGGCAGTTGCGCCATGTTTCGGTGCGGCCCTGGGCGTTGATCGACGTGTAGACGTGCTTGGCCGAGCCGAGGATGTCGTAGGCGGCCAGTTTGAGGGTGAATCCGCTTTTGGCGAACGTTTTGCTTGCTGTTGCGTTCCAGATATATTCGGTGGTGTTCATCTCCTTGTTCTCATATCCGCGGCGGAAGTAGGGGTTGAACTGTGTGTTGAGGTCGATCTGGGCCGGCAGCTTGAGCAGCAGTCGCAGCGTGGGGTTGTAGGCGTAGCTTGTGCGGTCGTTGAAGCCTTCGCGGGCGGAGTGCTGGTTCTCTACGGCGGCGGCGAAGCTCACACCGACGGTCGAGCCGTTGTTGAAACGATAGTCGATGCCGGCGCGGGGATTGATCGAGGTATTGAACACCGAGCTGCGCGTCGGGGTGGCGTCGATGGCCACGTAGTCGGCCGAGTTGGCGGCGTTGGCCATGGCCGAGGCGCTGAGGCTCATGCGGTCGTTGAGCTGGGTGTTGAAGTAGAAGTAGAGATATGTGTTCCAGTTGCCCGATATGTTTTCAGGGCGTCTGACAGTAACGCCTGTGGCCGGATTGTAGGTCTGAGCCATGGCTATCGCCGAAGTGGTCACGTTCCATCCGCCGTTGAACTGCACTATTGTGCGTTTCTTGCCTCTGGAGTAGCGTCCGATGTAGTAATATACGCTGTGAACGAGTGAGTTGCGCAGGCCGTCGGGGTTGCCGAGAGTCACGTTGAGCGGGTCGGATGTGTCGCGGTTGTCCACGAGATAGCCGAATGACGGAGCCTCATGGCTGAGGCGGTAGTGGAGGCTCGCGGTGAATGACCGGATCTTGTTCTGCGACGTGAATTGCATAAACACGGTCGGCAGCAGCCAGTCGTTGGTGCGCTTGAGGTGCTGGTCGGTGATGCCGGGCTTTTCGAAGTCGTAGTGCTCTATATAATGGCGGTAGCTTACATTCATGCCCATGTTGAACGCCGGATTGAGTGTCGAGTCGCCCGGCGCTGTCGGGGAGTTGTTGTAGCTGATGCCCGACTCTGCGCGTGGTGAGCTCGTGCTCTGTCGCGTATAGGGAGAGTTGAGCATGTCGGCTATCATGTATTCCGGTCTTGTGAGCGAGGGGGGAGCGATGGGATCGGGCAGACGGTCGGCCGAGTAGGTCTGCATGTCATTGTTCCTGTAGGTGTAGTCATACACTCCGCGGGCAAACCATGTGAACTTCGTGGTGCGCTTTTCGCCGAAGTTGGTATAGTCGCGCGTGTACTGCACGTTGGCCTGCGCGGCTTTCTTGTGCAGATCCGTCGAGGTGTAGGTGTCGCGTATCATCGGATCTATGGCGCCGGTGTTGGCGGCGCCGATAGCCTGGTTGTAGAGTGTGCGGGTGTCGACGGTGCTGCGTTCCAGGTCGGCTATGAGATTGACCCTCACCACGCCTTTCCACGACGCGGGGCGTATGGTGGTCCATGTGTTGATACGTCCGTGGAAATTTTCCGGATCGGTGACCGACTGGTTCTGAAGGCTCGTCAGCAGGTGTCGGCGGAAGTCGTTGAGCACCGGACTGTTGGCGTGGAATACCGAGTCGATGGCCTCGCCGCGGCTGTTCTCCACCGGGTCGGTGTCGAAGGTGGCCGTCAGATCGTTGGTGCGGATCTTGTTGCGCGTCCATTCCACCGACGGCATGATGTCGAAGGCCAGCGATTTCAGGCGGAAGTTGAGGTCGTGGTTGGTGCGCAGCACGTGGCCCTGGGTACGGCGGCGCAGTTCGCCGCGGCGGTAAAGGTCGCCCGAGGGGTAGAATCGTGTGATCGACGAGATCTCATGCTCGCTGATGTCGTTGTTGCGGTAGCTGAGGTTGCCTGACAATTCTGTTTCCTCGCCGTTCTTGTAGCTGTAGTCGATGCCGCCCATGGCCACGCGGTTGATGCCGTTCTCCGACGTCCGTTCCCACCACTGGCCGTTGTCGCCGGCCGACGAGGAGTTGCCGGTGTTGTTGATGTTGCCGAACACCGATATGCGCAGCTTGTCGGTATATCCGAGTCCGAACACGCGGCCCATGTATCGGTCGCGTGTGCCGTAGCCGGCCTCGGCGTTGGCCATCCAGCCCTTGATATATTCCTTTTTGAGCTGTACGTCCATCACGAGGTTCTGTTCGTCTTCAAGCTTGTCGGCGTTGGCGTCGGAGTGGGTCAGATAGGCGTCGTCGTCGGCCTTGTCGTAGACTTTGAGGTTTTTGACAGTATAGGCGGGCAGGTTCTGCAGAGCCACCTTCGGGTCGCCCTTGAAGAAGTCCTTGCCGTTGACGAGCAGCTCGTTGATCTTGCGTCCGTTGACCTCGATCACGCCGTCCGACGATATTGTTGCGCCCGGGAGCTGGCGCACGAGGGCGTCGAGCATCGAGCCTTCGCCGAGCTGGAAGGCGGCGGCGTCAAACACCACCGTGTCGCCCTTCATCACCATCTTCACGCGGGTGCCGCTGACGGTCACTTCGTCAAGTTTGCGCGTAAGTTCCTTCTCCATTCTTATCGTGCGGAGATATTTGGTGTTTTCACTCACGGAGCCGATGCGGAAGGTGGTGGTGGCGGGTGCGTAGCCATCCTTGAACAGCGATATGCGGTAGCTGCCTATGCCGGAGTTGACGAGCACGCGCAGCTGGTTGCCCGAGAGGGTTTTCGTGGCGTCGTTGCCCGTCAGAAGTTTGAAATTGACTTTTACGGTGTCGTTCTTGTAGATTTCTACTTCGCAAGAGTCCACTGAGTTCCATTCCTGATCGTAGATATAGCCCACGAGCATGAATTTCTTGAGATCGGCCGAGGCCGTGAAGGCGGTAAGGATCACCGCCAGACTGATCATGAAAATCCTTAAGGTGTTGTGCATGACTGGTTTATGGGGGGGGGTAAATTACAAAATTGATAAATTTTCGATCGGTATTAGCGGCGCACGGTGTGCGGCGCTATATATATATGACGGTAGAAATGTGTGATTCGGTACATCGCTCTCGCGAAAAAAATCTAAAAGATAGTTCGAATCTCTGCCGGGCGATTTGGTGAGGATGAGAGGTGTGTGATGGTGGTGGT
>JAIDKJ010000048.1 GCA_029051835.1 Paramuribaculum sp.
GTATATCATGCTGCACCTTCAGAGTGGCCGTAGCCGTAAGGGCTATCACAGGTCGCTTTCCGATCTCGTTTATGATCGGGCGGATCCGACGGTATTCCGGACGGAAGTCATGTCCCCATTCCGATATGCAGTGAGCTTCGTCAACGGCATAGAATGATATCTTTATCGTTTTCAGAAACTCGATATTCTCTTCTTTGGTCAATGACTCCGGCGCCACATACAGCAGCTTCGTCTTGCCCGAAGCAACATCGGCTTTCACCTTATCTATCGCCGCACGGTTGAGCGACGAATTCAGAAAGTGAGCCACATCGTCCTCTTCGCTGAAATTGCGCATGGCGTCAACCTGATTTTTCATCAGCGCAATGAGCGGAGATATCACTATGGCAGTCCCCTCCATGAGCAACGACGGCAACTGGAAACACAATGATTTTCCACCGCCTGTAGGCATTAGCACAAACGTGTCGTTACCGTCGAGCAGGCTCTGCATTATGGCTTCCTGATTGCCTTTGAATGTATCGAAGCCGAAATGATGTTTGAGGGCTTCAGTGAGGAGGGTTGGCTGAGTCATGGAGGAATGTGAGGGATTGATATTATTTAGGTCGCTTTGACAATTGATAGGGTTCTACTTTAATGAGGAGCGGTTTCAGTGTGTTGATGAGAGAGTCATTTGAATGTAGCCGTTTCGAAGTTTGCCTGACGCAGTTTGTCAAGTGCATACTCCGCAGTCACTTCAAACTCTTTGAGATCGCTCGACGGCACATCAAACATGGCATCCGTCATGATCGACTCAACGATCGAACGCAATCCGCGTGCGCCAAGCTTGTATTCGATAGCCTTGTCTACGATTAGATCAAGAGCCTCAGGCGCGAACACCAGCTTAACTCCGTCCATGTCAAACAGCTTTTCATACTGTTTTATGATTGCGTTCTTAGGCTCGGTGAGCACACGGCGCAACGCATCGCGGTCGAGCGGTTCGAGGTGGGTCAGTATCGGCAGACGACCGATAATCTCCGGTATCAGTCCGAATGATTTCAGATCCTGCGGAGCCACATACTGCAGAAAGTTGTCGCTCTTGATATTGCCACGTGCGGTATTGTTGGAATATCCCACCACA
>JAIDKJ010000481.1 GCA_029051835.1 Paramuribaculum sp.
TATCAGAGCCATGAACAGGAATGATCCCCAGCGGGTGAGGTCTTTGGTGGTGAAGTAGCCGTAGATGCTCATGGCGCCGAATGTTCCGGCGGTGATGAAGAATGTCTTGGCTATCGACACGTGGGTGTAGACGAGGAATATGGGGAACAGGGCCAGGCCGTTGATCACGGCGAAGAGGAAGAAGAGGGCTGTGGCTGTCGATGCCTGCATGCGGTTGATGCCGCCCGATATGGCGAACACCAGCACGAGCTCGGCGATAAACAGTCCCCAGATCATCCATGAGTGCTGGGCGTAGAACGAGAGTACGGCAGGCGATCCGGCGCAGAAGAAGCTGACGAGGGCTGTGACGAGCAGGCCGAGGAACATTTTGAGATATACTCTCTTCATGACCTGCGACACGCGGGTGTCCAGTGCGTCGACGGCCGGCTGACGGCTGCCGTTGCTGTTGAAATAGTCGGGATAGTTGTTCATTTTCGTTGAGTTGATTGTATATGTGTTGTTAAGTATAGCAAGCAAATACCATGCCAAAGGGGAGGGTGGCGGCGGGGCTTACATGCGTTCGGGCACGCGGATGCCGAGCAGTCCCATGGCTGTGCTTACGGTGTCGGCTGTCATGCGCGACAGGGTGAGGCGCATAGCTCTCACGGCCTGATCCTCCTCCTTGAGTATGGAGCAGTCGTGGTAGAACTGGTTGTATTCCTTCACCAGGTCGTAGGCATAGTTGGCTATGATAGCCGGGCTGTAGGAGCGTCCGGCTTCTTCCACGGTGGCGGGGAAATCGGCGAGGCGCTGTATGAGCGTGATCTCGCGTTCGCCCGGCTTCACTCCGAGATAGCCCTCGGTGGCCATGCCGGCTTCGGCCGCTTTGCGGAGCACCGAGCGGATGCGGGCGTAGGTGTATTGTATGAAGGGGCCGGTGTTGCCGTTGAAGTCGATCGATTCCTTGGGGTTGAAGGTCATGTTTTTGCGCGGATCCACCTTGAGCAGGAAGTATTTGAGCGCTCCCATTCCGACGGTTTCGGCTATGGTGTCGATCTCTTCGGGCGTGCATCCGTCGAGTTTGCCGAGTTCGGCGCTGACCTGACGTGCGGTGGTCACCATCTCCTCCATCAGATCGTCGGCGTCGACCACCGTGCCTTCGCGGCTCTTCATCTTGCCTTCGGGCAGCTCCACCATGCCGTAGGAGAAGTGGACGAGGTCCTTGCCCCACTTGAATCCGAGGCGGTCGAGCAGCAGCGAGAGCACCTGGAAGTGGTAGTTCTGCTCGTTGCCTACGACGTAGATCATGCGGTCGATCGGATAGTCCTGATAGCGGAGCTTGGCCGTGCCGATATCCTGGGTCATGTAGACCGATGTGCCGTCGGAGCGGAGCAGCAGCTTGTGGTCGAGTCCTTCGTCGGTGAGGTCGGCCCACACCGATCCGTCCTCTTTGCGGTACATCTTTCCGGCGGCGAGTCCTTCGAGCACCTTCTCCTTGCCTTCGAGATAGGTCTGGCTCTCGTAGTAGATCTTGTCGAATCCCACTCCCATGCGGTCGTAGGTCTGGTCAAATCCGTCGTATACCCACTGGTTCATCATCTCCCACAGCCCGCGCACCTCGGGATCTTTGGCCTCCCAGCGGCGGAGCATGGCGCGAGCCTCCTGCATCAGGGGCGATGCGGCTTCGGCCTCCTCCTTGGTCATGCCTTTCTCCATCAGCTCGGCCACTTCGGCCTTGAAATGCTTGTCGAAGAGCACGTAGAAGTCGCCGATGAGGTGGTCGCCCTTCTTTCCGGCCTTTTCGGGGGTGACACCGTCGCCCCACTTCTGCCATGCGAGCATCGATTTGCAGATGTGTATGCCGCGGTCGTTGACAATGTTGGTCTTCACCACGCGGTTGCCACATGCGGCGAGTATCTGCGAGATGCTCCATCCGAGGAGTATGTTGCGGAGGTGTCCGAGGTGGAGGGGCTTGTTGGTGTTGGGCGATGAGTATTCCACCATCACGAGCGGGCTGTCGGTGGTGGCTTCCTTGATGCCGTAGCGGGGCTGTGAGGCGATATGCTCAAGCACGGTCGACCAGAAGGCCGGCTCTATGACGATGTTGAGAAATCCCTTGATGACGTTGAAGCGGTCTACTGCCGGCTCGTTGTCGACAAGCCACTGGCCTATCTCGGCTCCTGTCTGTTCGGGGCTTTTGCGGGCTGCCTTGACGAAGGGAAACACCATTACGGTCAGGTTGCCTTCGAATTCCTTGCGTGTCGGCGCCGGTACGATCGATCCGGGCGCCGCGTCGAAGCCGTAGAGCTGTTTGACGGCCTTGGCCACAGCCTGGGCGATGATGCTGTCGATTGACATAGATATATGGTTTTATTATTTGGATTATCTACAAGAGTGCAAAGTTAATGATTATTTTGTTGCGATTGACGGATTTTTGCTAACTTTGCGGAATTGAATGCGATGTGTCAACATCCATTAATTCAGGCCGCCCGGCGCGGCCGCCGAGATTTTCTTACAGTGGACACGATTATGACCAGGATAGCTATGATCAGGAGAATAATCGCAGCGATATGCTGCATGGCCGTGGCGGGCATAGCCTCGGCCATCGATCTCAATCCGGAGGAGCTTTATCGGCGTGGCACTCTGCCATGGTGGGGCGTCAGAGCCTCGGCGTCGTTGGCTTACCCGCTTCACGTGAAGTATGCCCGCATACCGCTGTCGAGCGGAGCCATCGGTCCCGACATCAGTGTCGGCGGCCTCTACCACATGCCTATACGAGAGCGCTGGTATCTCGAGCCAAATGTCGAAGTCTATTACAATCATCTCAAGACCACCGGCACCATAAAGCCCGAGCCGGCCGCCGTAGGCATCACCAAAGCCACGCTCGGCACCATAGGCATGCGTGTGCCTATCTATTTCGGCTGGAGCCACACCTGGCGCAGAAGCCGTTCGTTCAGAGTGTTCGCCGGTCCGCAGTTCGACTTCCGGTTCTACACCCACTTCACCTGCAACGGTCCGAAAAAGATATTCCAGGGCACTACCGCCCGCCCGCTCTACGGCGACTACGGCACCGACCTCGACATCCGCGCCGGACTCGGCTACGTGTTGGGTCACTACTATGTCGGAGCATCGTTCAGCTACGGCATATTGCGCCTGACCAAGAGCGACTTCGGAGTCAAGCGGGGGCGTCTGATATCGGCCACCGTAGGCTACGATTTCTGAATTTCGACTGAAAAAACGAAAAAAAAATCAGGGCGGCGATGTAACTTTCGGCCGCCCTGATGTGTCATAAGGGTGAACAGCTTTTTTCATAACCCGATTTTTATGAGATTGCGGCAGCCGGGAGAGAAGGCGCCATGGGCCTTCTCTCCGCTCCGCAAGATCATGGAAACTCTCAAAACAACAACATTATCATCATTCCTATGATACGCATCAAATCGTTAGCAGCAGCCATTGTGGCTGTAATCATCGCCACTCTCCCCGCCTCAGCCGCCAGAACGATCAAGGTGGAGCCTTCCGACAAGTATGTGACGCGCGTGGTCACATGCCCGGATTTCAGCAAACTCGTGACCAACACCTCGATCGATATAGAGTACACCATCGGCCCCAAGAGCGTGAAGCTCTACGCCCCCGACAATCTGATAGACCACATGCAGGTGAGGTCGTCGGGCAAGACGCTATCAGTCACATGGAAAGAAAATGAAAATCTGCTCATCAGCGGCAGATGGACCGCCAAAATGATAGTCAGCGCTCCGGCCGGATCGGTCAATGAATTCATGACCAATTCAAGCGGCGACATCTTCATCAAGTCCAATCTCGGCGGCGGAGTGTACTACTCCTTCATCACCAATTCGTCGGGCGACATAAAGCTGGGATCGGTCGACGCTTCGAAAGCCGATGTGAAGCTCGTGGCCAACTCCTCGGGCGATATCTCGGCCACAAGCGTGGCCGGTGGCAATGTCACCCTCAGCAGCAACTCATCGGGCGATGTGGAGGTCACCTCGGTCAAGGCTCTTAATGCAGCGTCGCTGTCGGCAAATTAGAGCGGCGACGTCAAGGGCGTCACAGTGATGTCGTCGACCGCATCGGCTATCTCATCTTCGGCCGGCCACTGCACGGTCCGCACG
>JAIDKJ010000482.1 GCA_029051835.1 Paramuribaculum sp.
GTTCGGCAGTGCGGGAAGTTTCTTCAAGAACCCGGTTGTGGACAAGTCGGTGTTCGACGATATTGCTTCACGCTACGACGTCATGCCTCCCCACTATGATCTTCCGGGATCAAAAGTGAAGATTCCCGCCGCATGGCTTATCGAGCAGTGCGGTTTCAAGGGGATGGAACGGGGCAATGTGGCCGTATGGGCGCGTCAGCCGCTGATAATAGTCAATCTCACAGGCCGTGCGGAGCCACACGAAATAATTGGGCTGCAGCGCGACATCACCGAGGCTGTCGACCGGCGGTTTGGCATCACGCTGCACCCTGAAGTAGAACATGTAATATCACCCAAAATCAACCATTGATGAGCACTTTTGTAATTGAGGGCGGCCACAGGCTGGCCGGAGAGATCGAACCGCAGGGAGCCAAAAACGAATCGCTTCAGATCATAAGCGCGTGTCTGCTTACTCCGGAAGAGGTTCATGTCACCAACATACCGGAAATACTCGATGTGCGCAATCTCATCGGATTGCTTGAGTGCATGGGAGTGAAGGTGGAGCGTAAAGGCAAGGGCGACTATGTGTTCAAGGCCGATGATATCGACACTGACTATATCACGTCGGAGGACTTCGTCAGGCGGTGTGCGTCGCTTCGCGGGTCGGTACTTGTGGTAGGTCCGCTGCTGGCGCGTTTCGGCGAAGCGTTTTTCGCCAAGCCGGGAGGCGACAAGATAGGCCGGCGCAAGGTCGATACGCATATCACCGGAATGATGAATCTCGGAGCCGCGCTCGAATACGATGAGGCGAAGCGGGCATATCGGCTGACAGCGCCCGAAGGCGGCCTGCGGGGCGCATATATGCTTCTCGACGAGGCTTCGGTCACAGGCACGGCCAATATCATCATGGCTGCGGCTCTTGCTCATGGTGTGACGACGATCTACAATGCTGCCTGTGAGCCATACGTGCAGCAGCTTTGCCGCCTGCTCTCGGCCATGGGGCTTAAGATAGAGGGCATCGCTTCCAATCTGCTCACCATACATGGTGCGGAGCGGCTCCACGGAGCCGAACACCGTATACTGCCCGACATGATCGAGGTGGGCAGCTTCATAGGCATGGCAGCGCTTAATTCGAGCGAGATAACGGTCAAGAACGTGTCGTACGACAATCTTGGCATCATCCCCGACAGTTTCCGACGCCTCGGCATCGCGCTTGAGCGTCGCGGCGACGATATCTATGTGCCCGCACAGGATGTGTACGAGATAGAAACGGCTCTCGACGGCTCGATACTCAATATAGCCGATGCGCCGTGGCCCGGGCTGACGCCCGACCTGCTGTCGGTGATGCTTGTCGTGGCCACCCAGTGTCGCGGATCGGTGTTGATCCACCAGAAGATGTTTGAGAGCCGTCTGTTCTTTGTCGACCGTCTGATCGACATGGGGGCGCAGATAATGCTTTGCGATCCACACCGCGCGGTGGTAATAGGTCTTGACCATAAAAACACTCTCAAGGCCAACCGTATGCTTTCGCCCGACATCCGCGCCGGTATAGCGCTTCTGCTTGCTGCCATGTCGGCCAAAGGCACGAGCGAGATAGGCAACATCTCACAGATCGACCGTGGTTATGAGGATATCGACAACAGGCTCAATGCGCTTGGCGCGCACATATTCCGTCGTCCTGATTGATGGACGGTACTGACCAGGAGTCTGTGACCGACTATAATAAACTGACAGAATAAACTGACAGCAATAAATAAACTGACGGCGCTGTATCCGGGGCTAAATCCGGTACAGCGCCGTCAGTTGTTTCAATAATTTCTATTTCGCGTAATATCATTTGCGCCTGTTGCGCACGCTTCGGGTGGCGGCAGGAGTGGAGCGTCGGCTGCGCGACTCTTTCTTGACTGTTTTGTCAGCTTTCTTCGAGGCGCCGCGCGCGGCTTTGAGACGCCGTGATTTGGGTGCGTCGGCGGTGGTCGTGGCAGTGGTGTCGGATGCGGCTTTCAGCTCTTCACGCCGTGCTATCTCTTCGGGATCGGGCACCCATAGAGCATCGGCGAATGCGTCGATGCGTCGGTCGATGCTGTCGCGGGCATGTTTCAGATCGTCGGGATCGGGATAGAGCTGTGCCATAGACTTGTTGCGCAGATTGCGTGTCTTGAAGATCTCGCCGTTGTAGAGGTTGAGATTGAAATAGTCTTCAAGCGTTGATGATGCCACGTGGTTTTCATCGCTCAGAAACACCGATGTGAGGGCAAGGTGAGGTTTCAGGTCGTCGTATTTTATCCAGAACATGGGATATCTGACAGCTTCCTGCCCGAATTCCTCCGTGCGGTGCAGCACCGGGCATATAGCCTCTATGCGTCGGCGCATACGTGAGTCGCGTCGGTCAAATTCATTGCTCTCAATGATGAAGTAGCTGAGTATTTCGGTCGACGGCATGTCTACGTCGGCTATATCGTAAAGCGGGCGTCGCTCCGTAGATCCCTTGGCGTCGGTATGCATGATCTGGAAGCGGTCGAGCATATCCTTCACGTTCAGCTGATTTGTTTCGGTGAAGTTTTCCCTTCCGTCGAGATATTCGTAGGCTGTGACGGTGTTTGCGGCTACCAGACGTAGTATCAGCCTGAACAGGTTGTCGTGTCCGTCGGCAGCCTCTTCGGGGTAATACAGCACGGCGTTGGCCGGATCATTGAGGTCAAGCGACCGATATACGACATTCATCCATGCCGGATCGGTTGTCTTCACCTCGGCTGTGCCGACAGTAGCCGCACCGGCGCCGCGCGTGTTGCGACGGGTGTCGGTGGTGGCGTTTTTACGGCTGATGCCGCTGCTCACGCTTTTTTGTGCCACGATGTCGGGTATTGCAGCCGACAGTATTATCATTGCTATAAGTATGCGTTTCATTTCCTGATCCTGAAATATTGGTGAGTTCAGTTGACGATTACTTCCACCGGACTGAGCGTGCGTTCTGATCCGTCGGGTCCGATGGCTTTGATGCGTGATATGAAGAAGCGCTTTCCACGTGAAAGACGCCTGAACTGTTCGAGTTGTCGGCGTGAGAAGTCGGCTCCGTCCGATTTTTCAAGTAGGGCGTTGCCCATCGAATCGAAAAATACGGTTTCGAACGACTGTACCTTGAAGTCGATGTCGAGCACGCCGTCGTCGATTGCCGCTCCCAGTCCCTTTGCTGCCAGCAGCGACGCTTTGGCTATAGGCCGGCCACCCTTGTAGCGTTCGGTGCGTCCGTCGGACGATCCCACCGCGATATAGGCCGACGGATCTGGGAGCAGCCTCACCTTGAACGTATGGCTCGCTACCGGCTGTGCCGCTCCATGTCCGTCGTTGACGCCGACCTTGATCACGGCTTCCGAGGCAGAGGCATCGGGTCGCGCTGTCCAGTGTCCGGCGTTGCGTGTCAGCTGGCCCCCGGTCATTGTGGCGGTGACATGTTCGGTGGCTGTACCGGGGACGGCTATCTCTATCGGATTGTCTATGCCGGCGTAAAGCACATTCATCATTGTTGGCGAAACGGCGGCTGTAGGTTCGATCACCGTGTAGCCTGATTCAAATGGATGGGTGGCTACGGTGCCGTCGCCGAGCGGCACTTCAAGCGTGCCTTTGAGCGTGAAATCTCCACTTGCCGTAGGGGCGAATTCGTAGCGTGCCACTCCCGGATCGAAGCGTCGGCCTCCGATCACCATCACCGGGCGCGCTGTGGTGTCGAGCGCGGCAAGCACCACGTCGGCCGAATACCGGCTGCCGCGCATCACATAGCGCGATTCGGGTATGACGAACGCTTTGAGCGAGTTGACGCGAATGTCGCCGGCATCGACCGATGCCAGCAGCGCCGAAAGGGCTTCGCCTTCGGAGTAGAGTATGTCGTTCTGCAGTTTGGTAAGCAGTGCCACGGCGGCTACAACGGGCTGATTTTCGAAACGGATGTTTTCCCATTTGCGTTCCACGTCCGATCCTTCGGTGCGTTTTCCGTCGGTGGCAAGCATCGACGCTATGCCGCGTCGTTTCACGGAGTCGCTTACAGCCTCCGTGGTCAGGCTGCGGAATGATTCGATGCGATGGCGCAGCCGCTCTCCGTTGCGGGTGAGCGGATTGAGCATCACTACCGACGAT
>JAIDKJ010000483.1 GCA_029051835.1 Paramuribaculum sp.
GGTGTGTAGGTCGAGTGGCTGCATGATGAGAACGATTTAGCTGATTTGTTGTCCTCTTTACAACAAAGCCCCGCGCCGAATTGTTCGGAGCGGGGCTTGATATGGTTTTTAAGCCGTGTGGGTTCAGATAGCGTCGCCCTCTACGGTTTCAAGCTCGTTGGCCTTCGCCTCGGGCGTGGGTTGGTCGGATGTGGCTGCCTCAAGCTTCTTCATCATGGCAAAGATGAAGAGAGCCGAGATCAGGCAGATCACAATGAGTATGGCCCAGACCATGTAGGTCGGGATCTTGCCCCAGAGGAGCATGGGGATCGACACGAGGTAGTTGCCCACGGCCGTGGCGGCAAACCATCCGCCCATCATCGAGCCTTTGAGCTTGGGAGGAGCTACCTTGCTGACAAACGATATGCCCATCGGCGAGAGGAGCAGTTCGGCGAACGTCAGAAGCAGATAGGTGGAGATAAGCCAGTTGGGCGATACGGATGCCTGAGTGCCTACTATGGCGAGCGAGCCTATGAGCATCACTCCGTAGGCAACGGCGGCCATGATCATGCCGTAGCCGATCTTGCGGGGAGCCGACGGCTCTTTTTTCTTGCGGGCCAGCCATCCGAAGAGCGCGAGCGATACCGGGGTGAGCGCTACCACATAGAAGGGGTTGAACTGCTGGTATTGCTGCGGCTGGATGCCTGAGATCACATCGGGGGTGGTGGGATAGATGTAGAATGCCACTCCGGCTGCAAGAGCCACGAACGCTATGCCGCAGACGGTGCGGATAGTGCCTTTGGCCTTGAACATGCCGTAGATACACCATACGGCGGCTGCGATCATGGTGAGTCCGAGCAGGTTGAATCCGATGCGGGTCCATCCGGTCGCTTCAGGTGCTGTGCAGCTCTTGGCGAATTCGGTGAGCGTGGCTCCGTTCTGGTGGAATACCATCCAGAAGAATATCACGACTGCGAAAACGAGGAAGAGGGCTACAACTCTCTGGCGGGTCTGTTCGGGCGAGAGCTCGGGGCCTGCTTCAGCCTGTTTGTTGCCGGTGGCGGCAGCGTTCTTGTCGGTAATGACGTGGGAGTAGGCTTTGCGTCCGAGGAAATAGATCAGGAAGCTGATGATGAGCGATCCGCAAGCCACCGCAAAGGCGTAGCCGTAGCCGGTGGAGAGGGTTTCGATGTAGTGTGATGCCCATGCGGAGATGTCCGATCCTACCTGCATGCCGCTTGCTTCGGCTGCGGCCACAAGCTCGGCTCCGTTTTCGGCTCCGTCGAGATATTTGTTGCAGATGGCGGGGAGGTCGGCCTGATACACGAGATTCTGCGCCGACATGGCCTTGTTGCACATGTATGTGGCCATTCCCGGAGCGAACATCGAGCCTACGTTGATAAGCATGTAGAAGATCGAGAAGGCCGAGTCGCGCTGTCCGGCATATTTGGGATTGTTGTATAGGTCGCCGACCATCACCTGCAGGTTGCCTTTGAAGAGGCCGGTGCCGGTGGCTATGAGGATGAGCGCCGCGCAGAGGATCACGAGTGAAGTGGTCGACCTGATGTCGGTAGGAATAGCCATGATGGCATATCCGATAAACATCACGGCGATGCCGGTCACGACGCATTTCGAGAAGCTCCATTTGTCGGCTACCCATCCGCCTACGAGAGGCATGAAATAGACGAGAGCCAGGAATATCGCATAGATCTGGCCCGATACTGTGGAGTCGAATCCGAACTTAGCCTGCAGATAAAGCAGGAAGATGGCGAGCATGGTGTAGTAGCCGAATCGCTCGCCGGTGTTGGCAAGTGACAGGACGCACAGCCCTGCCGAAGGGGATTTAGACATATTAGGTGATTAATGGTTAGATTTCTTAAGGAAATGCGCGGGTCAGTCGGCTGCCCCTGATTTCTGCTCTATGGCCTTGAAGGCCACGGCATACATCTTCATCTGTCGCACCATGGCCAGCAGTCCGTTGCTTCGTGTCGGCGACAGGTTTTCCGACAGGCCTATGCGGTCGATGAAATATAGATCGGCGTCGGCCACGTCGGTCGGTGTGTGGTCGTTGAGCACTTCGATCAGCAGTGCGATGATGCCTTTGACTATGATAGCGTCCGAATCGGCCGTAAACTGCATTTTGCCGTCGTGAAGCTCGGCGTTGAGCCACACACGGCTCTGGCACCCTTTGATAAGGTGCTCGGGTGTCTTCAGGCGTTCGTCGATGGGCGGAAGCTCATTGCCGAGATCGATGATCATGGCATAGCGATCCATCCAGTCATCGACTCCCTCGAAGTCGGCTATTATCTGGTCCTGTGTCTGATTGATAGTCATAATGTTTGCTTTCTCTCTGCAAAATTATGCAAAAAAAGCGGCATTTACAAATCGGCGCCGCGCCTCGTGATGAAAAAATATGGCACAAAAGGATTGAGGTTACAAAAAATATCGTTAAGTTTGCGATACTAAAACATCAATACTTTTACATAACCATGCCCAAAGCCAAGAAAATCCTTAACATCGTCAAAAACGATCCGTGGCTGGCTCCCTACGCTGCCGCTATCGAGGGCCGCCATGAAGATGCCGTGAAAAAAGAAAAAGAACTTACAGCGTCCAGCCGGTCGCTCGACGATTTTGCGAATGCCCACAATTATTTCGGCATGCACCGTCAGGCCGATGGCTCGTGGACGTTCCGCGAATATGCCCCGAACGCCACCGGAATAACTCTCGTCGGCGACTTCTCGGGCTGGCAGGAACAGGCGCGCTACGAGTTGCGCCGTCTGCCCGACAGCGGTGTGTGGG
>JAIDKJ010000484.1 GCA_029051835.1 Paramuribaculum sp.
GAGCATACGTGCGGCACGCATCTTGGCGATCTCCATGAAGAAGTTCATGCCGATAGCCCAGAAGAACGACAGGCGTGGTGCGAAGGAGTCGATATCCATGCCTGCGTTGACACCGGCGCGCAGATATTCAAGACCGTCGGCCAGCGTGTAGGCCAGCTCGATATCGCAAGTGGCTCCAGCCTCCTGCATGTGATAGCCGGAGATGGATATGGAGTTGAACTTGGGCATGTTCTGCGATGTGTATTCGAATATGTCGGCGATAATACGCATCGAGAATTCCGGCGGATAGATATAGGTGTTGCGCACCATGAACTCCTTGAGGATATCGTTCTGTATGGTTCCGGCCATTTCTTCGAGCTTGGCGCCCTGTTCGAGTCCGGCGTTGATATAGAACGCGAGCACAGGAAGAACGGCTCCGTTCATGGTCATCGACACTGACATCTTGTTGAGGGGTATGCCGTCGAAGAGCACCTTCATATCGTCGAGCGAGCATATCGACACACCTGCCTTGCCGACGTCGCCTACGACGCGCGAATGGTCGGCGTCGTAGCCACGGTGTGTGGCGAGGTCAAACGCCACCGAGAGTCCTTTCTGTCCGGCTGCGAGATTGCGGCGGTAGAAAGCGTTGGATTCGGCAGCGGTGGAGAATCCGGCATACTGACGGATGGTCCACGGACGCATGGGGTACATGGCGCTGTACGGGCCACGGAGGAACGGAGGAAGACCTGACACATAGTTGAGGTGTTCGAGTCCTTCCAGATCGTTCTTGGTATAGATCGGTTTTACGGGGATGAGTTCGGGCGTGAGCCATTCCTCACCCTTTGCCTCTGCCGGGGCGTGAGCCGGGGTCGTGAAGGCATCTTTCGTTATGTCGATATTCTTAAAATCGGGTCTCATTGTAAGATGTATTTAGGATGAGGAATGATCATTTGAGCAGACGTTCGTTGAACGCGCGCAGAGTGTCGAGCACATTGGAGCGCACGTTGACGAAATTCTCTATGCCGATGGCCTTGAGATCGTCGGTGCAAGCAGGCGCACCGGCCACTACAAATTCGGCGCGGCCATCGAGATAGCGGTAGGCTTCGGGAGCCAGTTGAGCATACTCGTCGTCGCTTGAACAGAGCACTATCACGTCGGCACCCTTGGCGAGAGCCTCGTCGACGCCCTGCTGCACTGTTTCGAATCCGAGATTGTCGATGATCTCATATCCGGCACAGCCGAAGAAGTTGGTGGAGAACTGTGCGCGGGCCAGACGCATGGCCAGATTGCCGATGGTGAGCATAAACACCTTAGGACGGTTGGCGGCAGCCTCTGTAGCCAGACGCAGAGCCTCGAAATCGCTTGCGGCGCGCGCCGTGGGGAGAGATGCTTCCTGATTGTCGGCTTCGTGGTCGTGGCATCCGCAGGAGCATCCGGTACGTTCGATCTTGCCGGCAGCCATCTCGTTGATGTTGGGATACTGGTTGGTGCCGAGAAGTATCTCCTTGCGGCGTGCTACGTCGGTGTGGCGTTTTTCGGATGTGGCACGTACGGCGCGCTGCACCTCGCCGTCGTTGACAGCGGCAAGGAATCCACCCTTCTCCTCAACTTCGAGGAAGAGCTTCCATGCCTCCTTGGCGATAGCTACCGTGAGGGTTTCGACATAATATGATCCGCCTGCGGGATCGACCACCTTGTCGAGATGGCTCTCCTCCTTGAGGAGGAACTGCTGATTGCGTGCGATGCGCTCGGAGAAGTCATCGGGTGTGCGATACGGCGCGTCGAACGGAGTGACTGTGATCGAGTCGACTCCGGCAAGAGCCGCCGACATGCATTCGGTCTGGCTGCGCAGGAGATTGACGTGTGCGTCGTAGATCGTCTGGTTGAACTTCGAAGTAGTGGCATGCACAGCCATCTTGCAGGCGTCGGTCGAAGCGGGCTTGTAAAGCTCCACAATCTGCGCCCAGAGCATACGTGCCGCACGGAATTTGGCTATCTCCATGAAATAATTGCTGGAGATGCCCATGTTGAACTTCACACGCGAAGCCACCTCGTCGACCGAGATGCCCTTGTCGGTGAGAAGCGTCAGCCACTCGGCGCCCCACGAGAGAGCATATCCGAGTTCCTGATATATATATGCTCCGGCGTCGCTCAGCATCACGCTGTCGGCTCCCAGCAGACGAAGCCCCTTGACGTCGGCAGCCGCCGCGATCATGGACGCGGCCATCTGAGCGATATCGCCGGGGAAGGCTACACCATGCTTCAGAGCCTTCTTGAACGGATTGAAATCGATGCTTCCGCGGAATGTGTCGGCCGCACCGTTGTCCTTGACATATTTCACGAGATTGACGCAAAGCTCCTCGCAGTGGCGCGGACAAGCAGCGAAGTTGATCTCCACCTTCGCGATATCGATATCCTTGAGCAGTGCGGCGACAGTAGCGGCGTCGCATTCCTTCATGCGGAATCCGAGCGACGTGATGCCTTTGCCGAGCACCTCCACAGCCTTTGCGTTGGCTGCCACGGGATCGGCAGCTTCTATTTCCTGACGGGCGAACCAGTCATTGTCGGTGCGGGTGCCGCGGACAAAGGGATATTCGCCGGGGAGCGAATCGGTAGTGCTGAGATTCTCTATATCCTCGGCACGATACATGGGCTGCACATTGAAGCCCTCATTGGTACGCCATACCAGCTTCTTGTCGAAAGGAGCGCCTTTCAGGTCGGCTTCCACTTTCTCACGCCATTCGGCTGTGGTCACCGGCGGAAACTGGTCAAACAATTTTTCTTTTTTTTCTGCCATGATTTGGTATTGGGTATTAAGATTTCTTTATTGTCAGAGCGCTCGGATGCCGAAGCATCCAAGCGCGTAATGTGGGTTGAGATCACTTGAGGCCGCAGCCGTTGCATTTCTGCACTATCTGCTGGAAGAAATCATTGCCTTTGTCGTCGACAAGTATGAAAGCGGGGAAGTCCTCCACTTCGATTTTCCATATTGCCTCCATGCCGAGTTCGGGATATTCCAGGCATTCTACTTTCTTGATGGAGTTCTGTGCGAGGATAGCTGCCGGTCCGCCGATGGATCCGAGGTAGAATCCGCCATGCTTGTGGCATGCGTCGGTCACCTGCTGGCTGCGGTTGCCTTTGGCAATCATGACCATCGATCCGCCTTCGGACTGGAACTGGTCGACGTAAGAGTCCATTCGGCCGGCGGTAGTGGGTCCGAACGATCCTGAGGGCATTCCTGCGGGTGTCTTGGCCGGTCCGGCATAGTATATGGGGTGATTCTGCATGTATTCGGGCATCGGCTCGCCACGGTCGAGGCGCTCCTTGATC
>JAIDKJ010000485.1 GCA_029051835.1 Paramuribaculum sp.
GACGGAATGTCACGTCCATGTCCATGGTGCCGTCGGGGTAGAAGGTGTAGGTGATGTCGGTGGAGCATTTTTCTCCTTCGCGCACAGTGGTCACTTCGAAGTTTTTGCCTACGGCGCGGTAGCTGACGGCGGCATTGGGCGCCATGCCTGCTATCGTGTCGGTGAACCGGTCGTTTTCGATCCACCGGTGGTTGTCGTAGGTGAATCCCTGATGGTCGGCGATGACGTTTACTCCATTCATGTCGAGAGAGGTCATGACTCCCGTGTGGGTGTCGAATGTGGCGGAGATCAGCTTATTGCCTATGCGGAGGGTGGCGTCCGAAAGTGTCGATTCAAGTTTGTCGCCCTTGTTCTTGTTGACGGTCAGCGGCGCGCGTTCGGCTATGGTGAATTGACGGTGTGCCACTTCGTGTCCGGCATTGGCGAAGGTCTGGTTGTCGTGATATGTCACCTTGATGTCAAGCATTATCTCCTTGCCGGCGTCGGCTTTGGTGATGTTGGCGCCCAGGGGTATGGTGATCACTGTCGAATCGCCGGGCGCTACCGCCGGAAGTGCTTTGGTGGCTATAGCCTTCGAATGTCCGTCGATGAGCAGCGATGTGCTGATGTCTAATCCTTCGAGAGTGCGGAATGTATAGCGGTTGGTGATGCTTACAGTAGCCTCGCGGTCGTTATGGCTGAGCATCCTGAACTTGATGAAGCTGTGGGCGGCTCTCACTTCCATAAGCTTGGCGCTCTCCTGACGAGTGGCCGGTATTACGCCGTTGGAGCAGAAGTTGCCTTGGTGCGGGCCGGGGTAGTCGTAGCCGGTGTGAAGCTGATAGATGCCCTGCTTTATTTCCTGAGGGTCGTAAATGGCCTGGTCAACCCAGTCCCAGATGCATCCGCCGATGGTCGCATCGGAGTTTTCCATTACTTCCCAATACTCCGAGAGGTTGCCTATGGCGTTACCCATCGCGTGGGCATATTCGCAGAGTATCATGGGTTTGTCGAGTCCGCTTGTGTTCTCGTGCATCCATTTCATGCCGGGATACATCTTGGAGTAGAAGTCAGAGAAACGGCTTCCTCCGTAAGGCTTGTCGGCGCGTGTGCCTTCGTAGTGGATCGGACGGGTGGGGTCGAGCTTGGCGGCTGCGTCGTAACACCACTTGAAGTTTTCGCCGTTGCCGGCTACGTTGCCGAGGCTCCACATGATCACCGAGG
>JAIDKJ010000049.1 GCA_029051835.1 Paramuribaculum sp.
GGATATATTCAGTCTGAATTTTTCGGAGGATTATGCCAATATGTTCAAGGGGTTAAGGGTGGACAGCGGCGATAATTACGAGCAACTCGACAAAATCACAGCCAAATACAGATCGCTCCATATCGACCCGGCTACCAAGCAGGTGGTGTTCAGCAATGCGCTTGATGTCGACGAGGCGATAGCCCTGCAGCGTTATGCCGAGGGCAAATGCCAGCCGTCATACGGCATAGGAACGCATTTTACCAACGATTTCGCCGACATCCGACCGATGAACATCGTCATCAAGCTCACGTCGGTGAAGATAACTGAATCGTGGCCCTTCTATTTCCAGACCTGCAAACTCAGCGAGGACCGCGGAAAATATTCGGGCGATCCCGCCACGGTCGACCGCTTCAAAGCGCTGATACATCTCGAGGATTGACTGTGTTGGTCTTGTTCCAGACGGCTGACGCATGATTCGGGTCAGGATGTAGCAGTTATTGTGCCATGTTGATAATTATTAGCCGATTGGGTCGTCTATGTGAGATAAAAGATATAATTTTGCGCCATAAACTGATCAATAACCTTTCTGACGACACACACGATCCACAAGATTAGATTTATGGCCAAGAAAACAAGACAGCTGCAACCGGCGGGCAATGACGGCGATGCGGCAATGACATCGCGGGTAAAGGATTTGGTATCCTGGATGGGCAGGGGAGTATATGAGAAAGATCAGATTGTGGCTATGGCTCTGCTATGCGCTGTAGCCGGCGAAAATATGTTTCTTCTCGGTCCTCCGGGCACAGCCAAAAGTCTTGTGGCTTCAAGGCTCAAAGGAGTGTTTGACAATGCACGGTCGTTTGATTATCTCATGTCGCGGTTCAGCACTCCCGATGAGATTTTTGGCCCCATATCGATATCAAAACTCAAAAACGAAGACCGCTATGAGCGTCTGACCGACGGCTATCTGCCTACGGCCGATGTGGTGTTTCTCGATGAAATCTGGAAGGCCGGTCCATCGATACAGAATACGCTGCTGACCGCCGTGAACGAACACATATACCACAACGGCAGCACATCGGTGAGAATTCCCATGAAGACACTTATAGCCGCAAGCAACGAGCTTCCGGCTAAAAACGAAGGGCTGGAGGCTCTGTGGGACCGTTTCCTGGTAAGAATGGTGTCAAACTGCATCGAAAGCGAATCGGCTTTCATGAAAATGATTCAGGGTGATGCTGTGGAGAATGCGGCTCAGGCTCCGGACAAGGCGATTACGTCGGAGGAGTATGAACGGTGGCAGGAGAAATCGCGCAGCGTAGGTCTGGGAGCGGATGTGGCCGCCTCCATCAAAGCCTTGCGCAAAGCGATAATGACGCTTGAAAAGGATGATGACGGCCATCTACGCTACTATATTTCCGACCGCAGATGGAAAAAGGCGTTCAGGCTGATGCAGACCTCGGCGCTGCTCAATGGTCGGCGGCAGATAGACATGACCGACTTCGTATTGCTGATCCATTGTTTCTGGAACGATGTCGAGAGCCGTGAGCCGGTCATAAAAGCAGTGCTTGAAGCTATGGTGGCGCCCGTTCTGAAAAAGCTCTCGTCGGTCGACCGCGAGATCAAGCAGATATTGCGTCCGTCGGAGGCCGACAAGCCGGAGCGCAGTTCCGAAAACCGCTTCAAGGAATTTGATTTCTTCTACTACCGTGTGGATGATTATCCCGACGGCGAATGTCTGTTTGCCAAATGGGACTACAACGGTCTGGACAATTCGCGGAGCGTTGCGGGTATACAATACTTCGACAAAGCGCGCAAACGTTTTATAATCCATGCCATGCTTCCGGGGCGACCGTTTGAAAGCAAGTCGTCGGGCGGCGACACTATCAAAAGATGCGAATTACAGAAGTGCAGGGGAGGCCTGTTTATCGACGGCATACCATATA
>JAIDKJ010000005.1 GCA_029051835.1 Paramuribaculum sp.
ATACCATGGGAAAGATAGCCCGCCTGTCGCTGACCAACGAAAAACTCTTCTACGACATATTCGGTGTCAATGCCGAGCTGCTCATCGACCATGCATGGGGATGGGAACCGGTCGAAATCCGCCACATAAAGTCATACCGGCCCGGCAGCCGGTCCATCAGCAGCGGCCAGGTACTCACCTGCCCCTACGACACTGACCGCGCGCGTATAGTCGTCAGAGAGATGGCCGATGCCATGGGATTAAAACTTGTGGCCATGAAAAAAGTGACCCGACACATAGTGCTTCATATCGGATATGACGCCACGTCGCCCTACAGAGAATTTTCCGACATACAGCTCAAACGCGACAGATATGGCCGTACAGTGCCGGTGTCATCCCACGGATCCACACAGTTGCCCTGTTCCACATCTTCATCCGAAGAACTGTCAATGGCCGCCGCCGCACTTTATGACCGCATCATAAAGAAAGATATGCTTGTCAGACGCATCACCCTCGCGGCAGCCGACATCACCGACGAGTCACCCGCAGCCACCGCCGGAAGAGCCATACAGCTCGAACTGTTCGACTTTACCGACACACAGGCCGGAATAGACCGTCACCAGCGCGAACGACGGCTGCAGGAAACAATGCTGAGGATCAAGAAGGCCTATGGCAGAAACTCTATACTCAAAGGACTGAATTTTGCAGAAGGCGCCACACAGCGCCTGCGCAACCGACAGATAGGAGGACATCATGAATGACAGCGACCACTCCATCCTGAATCATCCCTACGCCGACATACTGTTCACCCCACGCCATGTCAGCACCGTCTACCCACACATGGCATTGGAGTCGAGAGCCGTGCAGTTTGCACCGTTTGCTGCGCTCCCCGGCCATAGCGACGTGCTGGAAGAAACCGCGCGCTTCACCGAACAGCCCTGCGAACTTGCCGACGATGAACGCGTGTGGCTCGACAAAATGCTTGCATCCATCATGCACACACCTCATCGCAAAGCCTCGATCACCTACCTCCGGCCCGACCGTAACAAAAGCGGAGGCCGCATCGTGACGGTCAGCGGGTCCATTGTTTCAGTCGACCCACTCCACCACACGGTCAGGCTGTCCGACGGCACTGCGATAGCCATGGATCTGATACGTAAAATCACTCCCGCCTGATTACGCCAAACAAACAAACAAAC
>JAIDKJ010000050.1 GCA_029051835.1 Paramuribaculum sp.
GTAGTTGATATATGCGTTGAGATAAGGGCCTTCGATGATGACTGTGTCGCCGTTGACGGTCGCTCCGGTAATGAGGCCGGTCGACGTACTGAACGGCACTCTCACGGTGGAGTTCCCGACCACTGCATAGCCGGCGCTGTCGGTCACCTGAAGCGGTGTGCGGTCTGATTTGGCCTCCGTAGTCATCGGTGTTTTAGGCCCGATGGTGAAAACGTAGCGGTCTATGATGCTGCCCGATCCGTCGGCGATGTCCACCGTGAGGCTGTCGCCGGCCTGCCAGTCGCGGGCTGGTATGCGGAGCGCGGCTCTATGATGCGGAGCTGCATGCGGCATGGTTATGAAGCTCTTTTCGCCACGGTGACCGACGATCGCTTTCGTTTCCGCCAGATCGGTGTGGTCAAAACGGTTGTAGACGTCGAGCAGCAGATCCGTGCCCGAGGCGGCGTTGATGCGCCGGGGTGTCTCGATCCTGACCGGCGAGTAGGCTTTCTTCGTGGCCCAGAATTCGGGCTTTTTGCGGCGGTATATATCCACTATGCCCCATTCGCCGTAGCCTACGCAGTTGCCTCGGAATCCTTCCGGTTTGGCCGTATGGGCGAATTCTTTCCAGTAGGCTGTGCCCTCTTTCGGCTCAGGCAGGAAAAATATTTCATCGATATATCCCCATATCGCGCCTCCGAGTGCGCCCGGAGTGTTGTAGACGCCATCCCACATCATATCGAGCGATTTGCCCCAGAATTCACGTATTCCCGGATCATTCCGGAGCGTCTGGTAGGTGTAGCAGGCCGGATGCGCCCATTCGTCGAAAACTACCGGATACCCTTTCACCTGATAGCCGCGGCTCTCTACGCCCCATTGCCACAGGTTGCCGTTGACATCCTGATAGTGCATGCTCGCAAGGTCGTAGATCGGTTTGCGGTCCGAGGGCACCGAGCCGGGGTAGCTGAATATGGCCGGACGGGTCGGATCGTATGATTTTATCCAGTCATAGCTTTTCTGGAAGTTTTCGCCATACTTGCTTTCGTTGCCGATGCTCCAGAACAGTATCGACGGGTGGCTCTGAAAGTTTTTTGCCATCTCGGCAAGCTGGCCTATGTATTGGGCGGTGTGGGCTGGATCGTTCTGCGATGCTCCGGGGGCGTAGTTCTTCTGCCGGTGGGTGTCGACGAAGCACACGGCGGTTTCGCTTTCGACATATATGCCCAGACGGTCGCAGAATTCCAGAAAATCCTCCGAGGGGGGATAGTGTGAGGTTCTGACAAAGTTCATGTTGGCCTCTTTGAAAAGTGTGGCGTCGATGCTGTCGGTGCGTCGGTCGGTGCTGCGGCCGAGTGTGGGATGGATGTCGTGGCGGCACGCTCCGCGGAGTTTCACGGGTTTGCCGTTGACAAGCATTCTGTTGCCGTCGATTTCGATCTTTCTGAATCCTGCCTGTTT
>JAIDKJ010000051.1 GCA_029051835.1 Paramuribaculum sp.
CCGCTCCAGTGAGCGACAGACCGACCGCATGCGCTTCCGCAGAAATCTCGAACGCATCGGAGAGATAATGGCCTACGAGATAAGCAAGACACTCGACTACGACAAAGTGGACATCACCACACCTCTGGGAGTAGCCCCGTGCCGCAATATATCCGACAAGGTGGTGCTTGCAACCATATTCCGCGCAGGAGTGCCCTTTCACTACGGATTTCTATCCTATTTCGACGAAGCCGAGAACGCATTTGTGTCGGCCTATCGCAAATATCGCGAGAAAGAAAACTTCGACGTTTTTATCAAATACATTGCCTCCCCGAAGCTCGACGGCAAGACTCTCGTCATTGTCGATCCGATGCTTGCCACCGGATCGTCGATGGAGCTAAGCTATCGTGCGTTGCTCACCAAAGGAAATCCATCTAAAGTCCACATAGCATCAGTCATAGCCTCACGTCAGGCCATAGAATATGTGGAACGCGCGTTTCCTGCCGAAACCACACTGTGGGTAGGGACTGTCGACGATGAGATAAACTCTCACTCCTACATAGTGCCCGGACTCGGCGATGCCGGCGATCTTGCCTACGGTGTGAAGGAGTAAACATACCTGAGGATATCATACCTCCGATGTCAATAAAGATGTTGAAAAGTGTGTTTATACCTGTAACATACTTTTCAGCATCTTCTCATTTACAAGCCCTCCCCAAGCAAATATATGACAACACACAAAGTTATGACAAACTTCCTGATGCATTTTTTACAATTATGAAGCTTTGCATTCTCAAATATTTATTAACTTTGCATGAAATTTACACTATGTTTATAAACTATATAATATACTGGTATTCAACATATATTAGTGTTTATAAATATAAAGTCAATGTAAGTAATAGTGTTGACAACGTATTTGCAGGCAATGAAGGAAATATTTCTTTCCCCACTGCTTACAGACATTATTGCTTTTACTTGGTATTATATTTTTATTTTATATCCTATACTATATAAATCATGGGTGCTAAGAGCTACTCCGAGGAAACAACCCGTCTGCATGAAGAGATAAACCGGCTTAAAAAAGAAAAGGGCGCGGTGATAATGGCCCATTACTACACAAATCCGGAGATACAGGATGTGGCCGACTTCATAGGCGACTCTCTGGCACTGGCCCGTATAGCCCAGGATGTGGACGAGAATGTGATAGTGATGTGCGGAGTGCATTTCATGGGAGAAACGGCCAAGATACTTTGTCCCGACAAACATGTGCTCGTGCCGGATCCTGAAGCCGGATGCTCTCTTGCCGACAGCTGCAAGGC
>JAIDKJ010000052.1 GCA_029051835.1 Paramuribaculum sp.
CGAGAGGAAGATGACATTCTTGTCAGCCGGGCCTGCGCTTATAGGCTCAACGATGCTCTCGATGTGGTTGATGGGATAAGAAACGCGGGTGTTCTCGGTGACGCTCTTGTCCTTGAAGTCGATCTTGCCGTCGTTGTCAACGGTCACGTTCTCGAGCAGTGCGTCGCGCTTGATGGCGTTGAAGATGTCGGGCTCCGACTCCTTGTCGAGGTTGATCACCTTGGCGTAGCAGCCGCCCTCGAAGTTGAACACGCCGTTGTCGTCCCAGCCGTGCTCGTCGTCGCCGATGAGCAGACGCTTCGGGTCGGTCGAGAGGGTAGTCTTGCCGGTGCCCGAGAGGCCGAAGAAGATGGCTGTGTTCTGACCCTGCTTGTCGGTGTTGGCCGAGCAGTGCATCGAGGCGATGCCCTGCTGGGGCAGGTAGTAGTTCATCATCGAGAACATGCCTTTCTTCATCTCGCCGCCATACCAGGTGTTGATGATCACCTGCTCGCGCGATGTGGTGTTGAACACGACAGCGGTTTCGCTGTTGAGGCCGAGTTCCTTGAAGTTGGTCACCTTGGCCTTCGATGCGTTGAACACTACGAAGTCGGGCTTGAAGTTGGCCAGTTCCTCAGCAGAGGGCTGGATGAACATATTGGTCACGAAGTGAGCCTGCCATGCTACCTCTACGATGAAGCGGACAGCCATGCGTGTGTCGTGGTTAGCGCCGCAGAAGCAGTCTACAACATAGAGTTTCTTGTCGCTGAGCTCGTTGACGGCGATCTCTTTGATCTCCTTCCATGCAGCCTCGGTGACAGGCTTGTTGTCGTTGGGATATTCCTCGGTTGTCCACCATACTTTGTCCTTGGAGTTGTCGTCAAGTACGATGAATTTGTCCTTGGGCGAGCGGCCGGTATATACACCGGTCATCACGTTGACGGCGCCGAGCTCGGTCACTGTGCCTTTCTCAAAGCCTTCCAGCGAGGGATCGGTTTCGTCCTTGAAGAGCTGCTCGTAGGAGGGGTTGTGGATTACCTCCTTGACATTCTTGATGCCATACTGCGATAAGTCGATTGTGCTCATGTCTTAAAAACTTGAAATATAAGTAATTGAGTTGATTATGCGGAGCGGTTGGAAGGCCTTTGGCCGATCTTCGGCCGACTACGCCTTGTTTACCGTCTGCAAAGTTAGCTTTTTTTTCGATGCGGGGGATTCTGTATTAAGGAAAAATTTCCATATTAATTATTTTTAAGTTTAGTTGGGTCCGATTGGAGTAATCTTGTTAATTTTGCCGCCGGATCTGCGCTCAGGCTCAGCCCCGGGAGGGTCGGGCGGAAATTCCGGCCGGCGATGATCTCCGGTGATAAATATGCAGCTCGATTGAGTGGCCCGAAGTGATATCCGAGGGCGCCGACGGGTTGGATGACATCAACTAATCTTGAAAATTACTCATTATGGTAATACTTCAACTTGCCGTTTTGTTCACGTTTCTCGCCGTCGGCGAGCTTATAGTGTGGCTCACCGGAGTGCCGGTGCCGTCAAGCATCATAGGCATGCTGCTTCTCACCCTGGCGCTGCAGCTCCGCATCGTCAGGCTGCGCCATGTCGAGGGCGCGGCCGACTTTCTGGTGTCCAATCTCGGCTTCTTTTTCGTTCCGGCCGGTGTGGCGCTGATGGGGTGCTTCGATCTGGTCAAGGGGCAGTGGGGAGCAATCATAGCGGCGTCGGCGGTCAGCACGGTCATAGTCATAGCCGTCACTGGTCTGATACATCAATGTTCACGCAAAATCATGCCTCACAATGGAGTTTCTCGAAAATAACTACTTTCTGCTGGCGCTCACCTTTGTGGTGTATATAGCGGCGCGCATTCTGTTCAAGCGCACCGGGCTGGCCATACTCAATCCGATACTGGTGTCGGTGACGGTGTTGATACTGTTTCTGGTGCTGACCGGGGTGCCTTACGAAACCTATACCCGCGGCGGAGGCATCGTCGAGTTCTGGCTCAAGCCGGCCGTAGTGGCGCTGGGTGTGCCGCTCTACCGCCAGCTGTCGACGATCCGCAAGCAGATACTTCCCATCATCGCGGCCGAACTGGCCGGATGTGTGGCCGGAGTGGTGTCGGTGGTGCTTCTCGCCCAGGCCATGGGAGCCTCGCGCGAGGTGGTGCTCTCTCTGGCTTCGAAATCGGTCACGACCCCTATAGCGATGGAGGTGACTGCCGCCGTCGGAGGTATGCCGCCGCTGACTGCCGCAGTGGTGGTGTGTGTCGGCATATTCGGCGGCATGACCGGATTCCGCGTGATGAAGATGACCCGCGTCAAGAGCCCCATGGCCCGTGGGCTTGCCATGGGTACGGCCGCACATGCGCTCGGCACCACCGCCGCCATAGAGCAGGGGGGCAACCGCTACGGAGCCTGGGCATCGCTCGGACTGACACTCAACGGGCTGTTCACAGCTCTGCTTACTCCGTCGCTTCTGGCCGTGATGGGCTACTGATTGATACCGCTCGACTTGATTAAAATCATGCCGATTTCTAATTTGTTTACAAAAGTGTAATCAAATGGTGTTCAGAAATCGAAAAAGTGCAATTTAATGTTTGTGAAAACATTGACGGAGCAAAAAAAATATTGTAATTTTGCACAAACAGGAAGGATAAGCGTCAGCTTGGATTTTCTCCGGCGCGCAGGTTTCTGCCTGCATGTCCGACCACAATGTTTAAGATAGTCCGTCGGAATAGAGATTCCCTCAGCACGGATCGTTTATAAATAAGATTTTATGAGCAGACCGCTCTTATTCCCTGAGTCTGGAAACCGCCATACACAACACACGTCCTCTGGAATAAAGCTACTCTATCCGGCCGTCATTGGGTCGGAATCGGTGGCCTTATTGTAGGAGGACAAGGCGCTTGGCGGTGCCTAAGGCAGACAATAAGAACATCGGTTCCGCCCCTTTTTTATTCTCTATACCATTTTCTTTTTCTTATGAGTCAAATTTTTATCGGTAAGCTTATTGAGGAAGAGCTCCGCAGCCAGGACCGCTCGGTCGTATGGTTCGCCAACAAGCTTAGCTGCAACCGTACGAATGTCTACAAGATATTCCACCGTGCAAGCATCGACACCGAGCTTCTGCTGCGTATCAGCAATGTGCTGAAACGCAACTTCTTCGACGTATACACCGATCGCCTCTCATTCTGAACGGAAAGCCACTTTCTGATCCGACAGGCTCCGCTCCTCCCCACACTGTTACAGTCACATTCCGATTTTATCCTCCGCCTTTACTAACGCCTGAAAACTGGATGCTGACGCCATTGCTAAACTGCTGACAGAGATTAGCCGCTCTGCCGACATTTCATCCCCCACCATTTCCACTCTCTTGTCCCTCACCGCCCCTTGACCGGAATATCTTCATGGTCATGCCCCTCGATTGCTATCGGCGCAACCACACAATATCGCGCCGGCAGTATATTATCGCGCGCCCGTTAAACCGTTAAGCCCGTCGGGCAGTTGTATTAACAGACGCAAATCGCTAACTTTGCCAAAACGTAACATCAATCCGAAACGCACATGAAAAAAAGTCAGCTATATACAGCCACCGGCGATCAAGGCACCACCTCGCTCATCGGCGGACAGAGGATAGACAAATCCGCACCGCGCATCGAAGCCTACGGCACAGTCGATGAACTCAACTCCCACATAGGACTCCTCGCCGCGCATACGGCAGGAGATCAACTGCTGGCGCCACGCTTCCCCGTCATACAGAGCCGACTGTTCGACATCGGATCATCGCTCGCGACCCCACCCTCGCC
>JAIDKJ010000053.1 GCA_029051835.1 Paramuribaculum sp.
TACGCGACACCGCCACGTCGCACGAGCGCCTCTTCTTCATCGAGGTGATGGGCCGCGACGCCGGCTTCCTGGCCCTGAACGGTGCCATAGCATCGGGTTGCGAAGCGGCGATGATAACGGAGATCTCCACCGAGGTCGACCAGCTGGCCGAACTGATCCAGAACGGCTTCCGCAAATCGAAAAACTCCTCTATCGTGCTCGTGGCCGAAAGCCCTGTCACCGGAGGAGCCATGGGCATGGCCGAGCGTGTAAAGAACGAGTATCCGGGCTACGACGTGCGTGTGTCGATACTCGGCCACCTGCAGCGCGGCGGATCGCCCACCGCACATGACCGCATACTGGCATCGCGCATGGGATCGGCCGCCATCGACGCCCTGCTCGAAGACCAGCGCAACGTGATGATCGGCATATCCAACGACAATATCTGCTACGTGCCGTTCACCAAGGCTATCAAGAACGACAAGCCCATCAACCGGGCGCTTCTCGACACCCTGCGCCGCCTGTCGATCTGATGACCCGTTCAGGTTTCCCCGAAATACCCGCCGGATTCATCCGGGAGATACAGTCTTACGGCTCACCGCTGACACACGGCCTCGAGGCCGCACTCGACGGTGAGCCGTCGGTGGCTGTACGCGTCAATCCCGCCAAGAGCCTCCCCGAGGGGAAATGGCCCGGAGCGCGACGTGTGCCCTGGTGCGGCGAGGGCTTCTACCTGCCTGAGCGACCCCTCTTCACAGCCGACCCTCATCTCCATCAGGGACGGTATTACGTGCAGGATGCCTCCTCGATGATCATAGCCCGCATAGTGGCCGGCCTGGCCGGAGGCAGTCCGGTGAGCTACCTCGACGCCTGCGCGGCTCCCGGAGGCAAGACCACCGCTGCCCTGGCGGCTCTCCCGTCAGGTTCGGCAGCCGTGGCCAACGAATTTGACCGCAAACGCCACGTAATCCTCTGCGAGAACCTCGCCAAATGGGGAGTGGCGACAACCGTCACGCAAGGCTCCGTCAGCCGCTTCCGCGACTATCCGGCCACGTTCGACATCGTAGCCGCCGACGTCCCCTGTTCGGGCGAAGGGATGATGCGCAAGGACGCCGAAGCGCGCCGCCAGTGGAGCGAAGCGCTGACCATGCAGTGCGCGGCGCTCCAGAGAGAGATCGTTGCCGACCTCTGGAAAGCCGTCAAGCCGGGAGGATATCTCGTCTACAGCACCTGCACCTTCAACCGCCATGAAAACGAAGAAAACGTCGAGTGGATCATCGACACCCTCGGCGGCGAGAGCGTCGTGCCACAAGGGATCGATCCGTCGTGGGGCATAGCTCCCGGCATAGACACCGACGCCCACTGCATGCGGTTCATGCCCCACAGGCTCGACGGCGAAGGACTGTTCATGGCCATCGTGCGCAAGAGCGACGAGGCCGAAGGGAAAGCACCGCGCGCGACGCGCGGACAATCCGTCCGTCACGACCGGCGCTACGACCACTGCCGTCAGTGGATAGCATCGCCCGAAGCCATAATATCGCCCGAAGGCAACCGGCTGCTGGCACACATCCCCTCCGCTCTGCCGCCGGCGTTATGGCCGTGCATCGAGCTGGGCGAAATCAAAGGCAAGGACATAGTGCCCTCGCAGCAGCTCGCCATGTCGACAATGATCGATGTCGGGCAATTCAATTCATGCGAGGTAAGCGCCGAAACAGCACTCGCCTATCTGCGGCGCGAGGCCGTCAATATCGACGCGCCGCGCGGATTCGTCCTGCTCACCTTCGACGGACTCCCCCTCGGATGGGTGAAAAACCTCGGCAACCGCGCCAACAACCTCTACCCGCAGGAGTGGCGCATACGCATGGCCCTCACTTAGAGCGCGCTTTTAAGCAACACCTTCACAACGCGGCGAGGAGTCACAATCACATAGTAGCCCGCCGGGAGCGAAGCCCCGCGCAGTCCATCGGCACGACCCCGATACACTATCCTGCCCGCGAGGTCGCTCACCGTCACAGCCTCGGCTCCGTCGATCAGACCATCGCCACCCCACGGCGCCCGTATGCCCGACACATCAGGCCGGGCCACAACCGTGACGCGGCACGACGCCGCGACGCCCGATCCATCCATAGCCGATACCGTCACGACCGCGCTTCCTTCGGCAACAGCCTCAAGCAGACCGTCGGCGGTCACAGTGGCCACATGCGTGTCGGACACCGTCCACACCGTACGGCTGTCGGTCGCGTTGTCGGGACCCACGGCAGCCGTAAGCTGCATGGTTTCACCCTCGGTCAGCTCCACCTCGGACTCCGACAGCACTATCGTTTCCACAAGATATATGCGCGGCCGGGCCTTTACGGTCATAGACGCACTTCTGGCAACGCCGTCAGGCGTTGTCACCGTCACTGTGACGGTCACCTCTCCGGCCCGCATGATCATGAACCGGCCCGGCGAAATCATACTGGCCATCTCCGGATCCGACACGCTCCATTCCACCGTCGGCTCCGTGGCATCCGACGGGCCGTAGGTCAGCGTGAAGCCGATCTCGTCACCTTCGGTGCACTCCGCAGCGTCGGCCGTCAACGCTACCTCCTCCACCGGAATGATGCGGCGCACCACCGTCACGGCGCATGACGCCTCCTGCCCGAATCCATCATGAGCCACAGCCTTTATCTCTGCTGTGCCCGGCGCTATGGCGGTCACCGTGCCGTCGGCATCCACTACCGCCACCGACTCGTCGGAGCTGCTCCAGTCAATGGATGGGTCGGTGGCGTCATCGGGAGCCACAGTAGCCGACAGATGGCCGGAATCGCCCTCGGTCAGCGTCATCTCCGTCAGGTCAAGCTCCACGCTCGCCACAGGTATGATACGCTTCAGCACAGTCACTTTGCATGAACTTTCTACACCCGAACCGTCAAGAGCCGCCACGCTGACTACAGCTTCGCCCGGCACCAGCGCCGTAAGCCGGCCGTCGGCCGACACGGTGACCACCGACTCGTCGGAACTCCTCCACTCTATGGAGCGGTCGGTGGCATTGGCCGGATAGACAGTGGCCGACAGACTGCCTGTGTCGCCCTCGGTCAGCTCCACGCTCTCTTCGTCGATGACAATCATGGCTACCGGCTTGGGATCAACATGGACCCGGAACACAAATGCCGGAACATTGCCCCTTACCAGCCTGACCGTCACGGTAGCCGCGCCGAGCTTCAGGCCACGCAGAGTGCCGTCGGGTTCCACTGCCACCGTAGCCTCGTCGGAACTACGCCATTCGAGAGCCTGATATGTGGCATTGTCGGGTACCACCTGCGCCTTTATGCGCGTGGCGTCGCCGTGCTGCAGGAGAATATCCGTGCCGTGTGCAGGCTCGAACAGTATGTTGACAGCCTCCACCGGCTCAAGCGTAGTGCGCTGCTGAAACAGCCTCCATCCGCCGGCGGCAGCGTAGGCGGCACCCCGCTCTGCCGGCTCATAGAGCATCGCGTCGGCAAACACATTGTCCGGAAAAAACCGGTCGCTCGCCACAGGGGGCTGCAAAGCCGTCACCGTCACTTCCCTGATCGCACTGCAGCCGTCGAACGCATCCGTCGCGATCGACGCCACATGACAGCCGATGCCTACACTCGTCAGCGACGTACAGCCGCTGAATGCAGCCGCCCATATATTGCCCACCTGATCGGGAATATCTATAGTCCGAAGCGAGCTGCAGCCCCTGAAAGCCACAGATCCGATCGACGACAGACGGGCATTAAGCGTTACCGTCGTCAGATCCGTGCAGCCGTCGAACGCGCCATTGCCGATACTTTCGCAGCCCGACGGGACATTCAACGCACGCAACGACACACAATCCCTGAACGCGTCATCGCCTATCGACTCAAGATCTATCGACATCACCACCGTTTGCAGCGAGGCGCATCCGGCAAACAGGCTGTCGGTGATAACGGTCAGCCCCGTTCCCGACGTCGCCGCCAGCGATCTGAGAGAGCGGCAACCGGCAAACACAGCCTTGCCGAGCGTAGTCGACTTGACACTACCCGATACCAGCCCGGTGGCCGACAACGCATAATCGCCGTAGCGCACGCTTGCCGGAGGCAACGACGTCAACGCCGTGCAGCCCTCAAACGCACGGGTGTCTATCGTGGCGAGATTCTTAGGCCACAGATCCCCGCCGTCGAGCGGGAGTGCGGCACAGTTCTGAAACGAACGCACTCCGACCCATCTTACAGCAGCAGGTATGGCGAAATCCGTAAGCGCCACGCATCCCATGAACGTTTCATCAGGGATCTTCTGGAGCCGCTCGTAGAGCACCGCCTTGGTCAGAGCCGTGCAGCCCTTGAACACCGAAGGTCCGAGTTCAGCCACCGAGTGCAGATCGCTCTCCACCATCTTCACGCACCCTTCGAACGCCGAACCGCCGACCGTTGTGACCGACTCCGGCACTCTGACCATCTGGAGGTCGGGGCAATTGAGAAAGGCCGCATTACCGATCTTGGTCACACCCTCAGGTATCTCGAAACTGTACATTCGCTTGACTCCGGCAAAAAAATTGTCGGGGATCACCTTCACATCAGGCCCGAAGGTCACTTTGACGCCGCTCAATCCCGACAGCGGCGGCTCATAGCGCGTGCCGCTCACGTTGCATCGCGTGGCATTGAACTGAATTTCACTGATGCCGGAATTGGCGAACGCTTCCGATCCTATGTATGTCACATTCTCAGTGATCGTGAACGACTTTAGACCCCTGCAGCCCGAAAAAGCTTCGCCCCCTATGGTTGTAAGCATCGACCGCGAACCCATCTCCACCGTCGAAAGTCTTTTGCACAGCATGAATGCGCGTGGAGCTATCTCCTCGACACCGTTGGGGATGTTGATCGACGTCAACTGTTCGCAATTGCGGAAAGCATCAAGATCTATCACCCGCAGCCACACCGGAAGCTCTACCGACGACACATTTTTACTGCCCATGAAAGCCTCGGCACCGATCTCCGTGACACGATATTTCAGCCCCGTAGCGGGATCGGTCGCCT
Source organism: Paramuribaculum sp. (assembly GCA_029051835.1). Taxonomy (GTDB): domain Bacteria; phylum Bacteroidota; class Bacteroidia; order Bacteroidales; family Muribaculaceae; genus Paramuribaculum. Next base: position 5,001 of record JAIDKJ010000053.1, read on the forward strand.
CGTCGGGAACAACGAAGTTCGGACGGCTATAACCGTAAGGCATATTACCCGACGACGGCTTCAGCAGGCGGCACTCTCCTTGCCGGTTGGCGATCGTTTCAAACCGCAAAACTTCGTAGGTAGAACGATGACATTCAAATATTGTCTGCGAACTGACGCATGGCGCTGCTATCCACAGCAATGCCACAAGCAAATGCTTTATCATGATTTCTGGTTATGAATCCCTGTGCCGCAAAATTAACAAAAAATCATCACCCGCTAAAATCCCCCCTCCACTCGGTTAAAAACTTGTCTGAATTATGATTTTGTCATTTTATTTGCTATATTTGCAAAAGAATTACAAATTCGAAACGTAAAATGGTACTTGAAATTCGTTTGAGCAACTTCTTCTCAATTAAAGATGAGGTGGTGCTGGATATGCAGGCAGCAAACATACAGACCAAAAAGGCAAAGGAGCTTAAAGAAAACACCTTTGCATGCGGTGATGAGCGTTTGCTTAAAACTGTTGCCATTTACGGTGCAAATGCCTCAGGAAAAAGCAGTGTTATCAAGGCTATTCGCGCCTGTGTGGGAATGATATTCTCATCTCACAATTACAACGAGAATACCATATTTGCCTTTACCCCGTTCAAATTTGGAGGCAGCGGCAAGCCAAGCACATTCTTCATTCGTTTTATTCTTGAAGGTGTCGAATATGAATATTCTTTTGAACTCAATAAAGTTGAGATACTGAAAGAGGCTCTTTATTATTATCCGAATGGCCGTCGCTCAATGGTTTTTTCTCGTGATGAAACAAAAGGACCCGACAAAAAGGATATCTATGAATTCCGATCAGTGATTCGCCGTCCCATGGATGTTGCGGCCAACACGTCCCGGAAAACGCTTTTTGTGTCGCGCGCCAGCCAAATGGATCGGGATGTAGCAAAAGATGTTTTTCGGTATTTCAATGAGCGCTTTATTCTGAATTATTTCGGATATAATTCGTTCTCTGTAGAGCGCTTGCTGAATGAAAACAAGGAGCAATTCCTTAATATGCTTCGAATTGCCGACAGCGATATTGTCAGAATCGACAGCCGACATGAGAACAAAGTCTTTTCGGCTGCAATGATTGACCCCGCAGACAATCAGATATTGTCGGTAGAGGATATTCAGAAGCCACAACTGGTCATTACGACCTATCACAGGAATAATCCTGATGTGCCTTTCAACTTTTTTACAGAAGAGTCGGACGGAACACAACGTCTATTCAATATGATGCTGACGATTATGGATATCGTCAGGAATAACAAAATACTGTTGATCGATGAAATCGAAACACAGCTGCATATAAAACTGGTAGAGTATATAATCGGTTTGTTCAATAAAAGCGAATCGGCGCAGTTGATATATACTACGCACAATACATATCTACTTAACACCAATAAGTTGCGCAAAGATCAGATCTATTTCGTCAACAAACGCGACGACGGTTCATCGGATTTGTATTCGCTGTTTGATTACAAAGATTTCCGCGATGGGCTGGATACGGAGAAGGCATATCTGCAAGGTCGTTTTGATGCCATACCATATATTGACGAGCAGGTGGATAATTTCATAAAATAGAAACCGATATGGGACGACAAACAAGAAAATCCAAAGGCAAAACAATGAAGCCCAACTTCTTTGTTTTCTGCGAAGGGGAGTCTGAGGTTGCCTATATCAGTCACCTTCGTTCGCAATACCGCGTACCCATTCAGATTATCCCAAGAAAGAGCGATTCGAACATATCCCTTCGATATATCGATAATTGCAAACGGGAATATGTCGCAACCAAAAATGATAAAACATTTCTGATGTATGACCTTGATGTGGACGGAATGCTGACACATCTGCAAAGCATCCCGGATGCTGTATTGCTGGTGTCGAATCCATGTGTTGAGCTATGGTATCTGCTACACTTTGAGAAGTGTCATGCCGAACTGACCCAAAACGCTTGCATCAAGAAACTGAAACAACATCTCGAACACTACTCAAAGGGGACTTTGGCATTGAGCGAGAAACAGCGACTGTCCGAAAAGGCATCAGAGGCAACGGCAAGAGCCAAACTACTGGAAACATATAAGAATCCATCAACTACCATATATCGACTGATAGAACTGCTGGAAAATCTGTGATTTGAAAATCATGCAAGATGGGGAGGCAGTCATTTCGGGTCGTTCGCCCGCGATTTTTTGTATTTCACGGATTCTTGGTAACTTTGCATCGTGAAAGGAAGGGCTGCGAAAATATTGTCTGCCGCATTGCTGCTCGTGTTTGTGAACTTTATGTTCTCGAACACCGTGTTCGTCCACTATCACCTGCTTTCGGAGGGCAAGATCGTGGCGCACTCGCATCCCTACAATCCGTCGTCACACCACACCCACACCGCGAAGGCACTTGACCTGATAGCGTCGCTCAACCTCGCCGCTGCTTCGGCCGATCCGACAATCCCGACATCGGCACACACTGCTGCTCAGCAATACGCGGTGATCGAGGGTCATTATACCGACGATACGATTTGCGACGCCCATTGCAGCGCGACGCTGCGAGGGCCGCCCCACTGCTGACTATCCTATACCGTCACATCGTATTGCCACACGCCACACTTATGCGCTGACGGGCAATACACGTCATCACCGCGGAATATAGCCTTATATCCCGTCGTCACCGGCTGCCATGCGCGGCCGTGACGACAATACTCTATTCCCGATACTTCTCATAACCACACATTTTCTACAACATCCAACCAAATGATCAGACGTATCATAATCGCGCTGATGGTATATGTCATCGGCACAATATGCATAGCCGCACAAAACAGCAAGACCACAGACGCAAACATAGGAGGGCACGTAATCGACACCGAGAGCGGCGAACACATGCCGGGCTGCGTGATAAGAATTATCGGCACGAGCCGGGCCACAGTCACCGATGCCTCGGGTCACTACATATTCCGCGACCTCAAGCCAGGAGAATACACACTTGAGGCAAGCTGCACCGGCTACGTGACCACGCGCCACGACACATCGGTAGATTCACGACAGACCGTAGAGCTAAACTTCAACTTAGAGCCCGACGCGTTCATGCTTGATCAGGTAGTGGTCACATCGTCGAAGAGCGAAACGCTCCGCCGCGAGAGTCCGTCGCTCGTCAGCGTGCTCAACGGTTCGATTTTCCAGCGGCTTGGCGCCTGTTCGCTGGCCGACGGACTCGATTTCCAGCCCGGAGTGAGAGTGGAAAACGACTGCCAGAACTGCGGCTTCACCCAGGTGCGCATCAACGGACTCGACGGACACTACTCCCAGATACTGATGAACTCCCGCCCCGTTTTCTCGGCTCTGACGGGGGTATACGGACTCGAACAGATTCCGGCCAACATGATCGACCGCGTTGAGGTGATGCGCGGTGGCGGATCGGCGCTGTTCGGCTCCTCGGCCATAGGAGGCACCATCAACATCATCACCAAAGACCCTATGACCAACTCCGCGCAGGTATCGCATCAGCTGACGTCGATAGGCCCCTCAGGATCACTCGACAACAACACCACCCTCAACGCTTCGGTGGTCACCGACAACGGCATGGCAGGACTCTTTATCTACGGACAGAGCCGCTACCGCGACGGCTACGACCACAATGGCGACGGATTCACTGAGGTGGCACAGCTTAAGACGCAGACACTCGGAGCGCGCAGCTTCTTCCGCACTTCCGACATCAGCAAGCTCACCGTCGAGTATCACAACACCCACGAATACCGCCGCGGAGGCGACCAGCTCGACCTGCCTCCTCACATGGCCATGATAGCCGAGCAGACCGACCACAACATCCATTCAGGCGAGGCCACCTTCGACCTCTGGCTCCGCGACCGCCGCGATCATCTGTCGGCATTCGCCGCCACCCAGAACACCCGGCGCCAGAGCTACTACGGCTCCGAGATGGATCCCGACGCATACGGCCGCACTTCCGACCTGGTGATCACGGCAGGGAGCCAGTGGACCCACTCCATGGACCGCTTCCTCTTCATGCCTGCCAAACTGGTGGCCGGCACGGAGTATTCGTTCAACCGCCTGCATGATGTCACGCTCGGCTACGACCACGCCGCCAAGCAATGCGTGCGCATCTCCAGCGGATACCTGCAGAACGAATGGCGCGACGAACGCTGGGGATTCCTTGCGAGCGCCCGTGTCGACAAGCACTCCCTGATCCGCAATCCCATCATATCGCCCCGCCTCAACATACGCTTCAATCCCTCATCGCGCATGAATTTCAGAGCCTCCTACTCCACCGGCTTCCGTTCGCCGCAGGCCTACGACGAGGACTTCCACGTGGCTATCGTAGGCGGAGAGCGCGTAGTCACGGTGCTTGCACCCGGCCTGAAACAGGAAAGTTCGCAGAGCGTGAGCCTTTCAGCCGATCTCTACCACCGCTTCGGCAATGTGCAGACCAATCTGCTCGTCGAAGGATTCTTCACCGACCTGCGCGATGTGTTCGCGCTCCGTCAGCTGGAAGAAACCGACGCCCAGGGCAATGCCGTGCTCGAACGCTACAACGGCAGCGGAGCACGCGTAATGGGAATGAACCTCGAAGCCAAAGCATTCTTCTCCAATCATTTCGACATGCAAGGCGGCATCACCCTGCAGAGCAGCCGCTATAAGAAGCCCGAACAGTGGAGCGACAATCCAGCTGTGCCGGCGGAGAAAAAGATGTTCCGCACACCCGACATCTATGGCTATCTTACGGCCAACTGGGAGATCACCCATCATCTGACCGCCACAGTCAACGCCACCGGCACAGGCCCGATGACGGTGCAGCATCTGGAGGGTTCGGGCACGGATGTGGATCTGGCCGTGCGCACTCAGTCGTTCTTCGACGCTTCCGTAAAGCTGACCTACAATTTCAAGCTGTTCAACCGCGTCAATCTGAATGTATCGGCCGGAGTCAGCAACATTTTCAACTCCTATCAGAGCGACTTCGACTCCGGTGTCAACCGCGACTCCGGCTACATCTACGGCCCGGCTCTGCCACGCTGCATCAACGCCGGCGTTTCCATCAGCCTGTAAAGTTCAGCCGACGCCATGAAAAAAACGCTTCCCGCACAGTTGTGCACGGGAAGCGTTTTTTAGTATTGTCGTAAATCGTCGGCTTACTTGAGCAGCGACTCGATATAGGCTGTGAAGTCAGCCTCCGACATCGAACCGATCTGGTTGGCCACTACAGAGTCGGCGCTGATAGCCGTGATCTGCGGAATGGACTGCACCTGATACTGCACTGCGAGCGCGGGGCACGAGTCGGTGTCGACCGAGAAGAATGTGATACGGTCGGCATATTTGGCGGCCACCTTGTGGAATACCGGCTTGAACTGCTGGCACGGTCCGCACCATGTGGCGTTGAAGTCGATCACTGCGAGCGGAGTGGTGAAAGAGAGAGTGGTGTCGCCGGCGGCAACCTCTATCACAGCCTCGGCGGGGGCTGCCACAGCCACGCTGTCGTTCTGCGATGCCTCAGCGGCATCCGATCCGGTCTTTGAAGAGCATGCAGCCATCAGCGCCATCGAGGCGGCTGCTGCAACGATGATGTTAAGCACTTTCATAGTCGTTGTTGTAAAAATTTTATTATATCCGTTTGTATTCGGCGGCAAAATTAGCCAATTTCAAGACGGTTTGCAAAAATCACCACTACGATTTTTTTGAAACATGGGGAGTTTGACCTAACTTTGCAATAACTTTACCATAATATTGACAATATACCCAGACAAAACAATCGATACGGATATGAAATCTTATCTTGCCATTGTAGCGATGACTCTCATCTGTGGCTGGCTCCCTCTTGCCGCGCAGAGCCGAGGCGACAATCTGCAGCGCGAAGCCGACTCCGCGCTCGAGCAGAAAGAATATGTCAAAGCCCGCTACCACTATCTCAAAGCCTACGAGGCATTTGCCAAAGAGCAGAACGCCGACAAGGCCGTTCCCGCCGCTGTCAACGTCAGCGCGCTCTACCACCGCGAGAACTACTACAAGGAAGCGTTCGAAACACTCATGGGAGCCGAAGCCGTGCTCGCCGCTGCCGAAACCGAGCAGGGCAAACAGCGTCCCGGACTCCACTATCCGATAGCACGCGAACGCCACCGCATGTACATGAAGCTCAAAAACGTAGAGAAAGCGCGCGAACAGCTTGCCAAAATGCGCCAGTGGGCACAGGACGAGAAAAACCCCGAAACCGACAAGGACCTGCTGACCACCGAAGCCAACTTCTACTACACGTTCGGACAGCCCGACAAGGGCGATCAGGCCGTCAACCAGCTCATAGCGCTCTATCTCAACGACAACAACTATGACAAGGCCGACGAATGCTACAAGACGATCATACAGACCGCCACACGCACCAACAACGCCCGGATGCTCGCCCGCTCCTATGAGAAATATCTCGCATGGAGCGACAGCATAGGCAAGGTCAGAGCAGCAGCCGAATACGCCAAACTCAACGCCGACTACGAAGCAGCCAAGCAGACCATCGAGGAGCGCGACTCGTCGCTGACGGCCAAGACCGCCATCATCGTCGGACTCATCGCACTGGCATCACTGCTCGCCGTGGCGCTCGTGATGCTCGGCATAAGCCTCGTACGCTACATTGCCACCACCAAACGCCAGAAGAAAGCCATCAACACCGCCAAGGCCAACAATGAGATGAAGAGCCGCTTCATAGCCAACATATCATCGCAGATGGCCCCGACGCTCGACACCCTGCCGCAGAATCTGCCGGCGGTGAAGGCGCTCAAAGGCTTTGCCGAACACATACAGACGCTCTCCGACCAGGAAAACGCCATCGACCAGCCGCTCCCCACGGAGGATGTCAACGTGGCCGACTTCTGCCAGGAAGCCGCAGCGCGTGTCGAACCGCTCCTGCGTCCGGAAGTCACCATCTCGGTCAACGCGCCCAAAATGAGCGCCCGCATCAATCAGGAGGCGCTCGCCGGCATCATCGACCATCTGCTGGCCAACGCCGCCGAATACACCCCCGCCGGAGGCAAGATAACGCTCGACTTCAAGAAGCGCGGACCGCACAACATACAGTTTATCGTCACCGACAGCGGACCCGGCATAGCTCCCGAGGCGAGAGCCGACCTTTTCAAACCGTTCGCACAGGTGCGCGACCTCACCGGAGGCGACGGACTCGGCCTGCCCATCTGCGCCGTGACCGCCGCACGCATGAACGGCACCGTGCGCCTCGACGAAGAGTATGCCCACGGAGCACGCTTCATCGTCGAGCTTCACCCCTGATCCGCCACGACCGGACCACACCACCCTTAAAAATCACCGCAAAACAAGTCATATCAGACAAATGGAAAAGAATTTCAAACGCACCCTCATTACCACCGCGCTCCCCTACGCCAACGGACCGGTGCATATCGGACATCTCGCCGGCGTGTACGTGCCGGCCGACATCTACGCACGCTACCTACGCCTGCGGGGCCAGGAAGTAGTGATGGTGGGAGGAAGCGACGAACACGGAGTGCCCATCACCATCAAGGCACGCGAAGAGGGCGTCACGCCACAGGACATCGTCGACCGCTACCACGCCATTATCCGCGACTCGATGAAGGAACTGGGCATCACGTTCGACGTGTATTCGCGCACCACAAGCGACATCCACTCCCGCACCGCCTCGGAATTTTTCCGCCGTCTGTATGACAACGGCTGCTTCGAGGTACAGACATCCATGCAGCCCTACGACGCCGAAGCCGGAGAGTTTCTGGCCGACCGCTACGTAGGAGGCACATGCCCCCACTGCGGCAAACAGGCCTACGGCGACCAGTGCGAGGCCTGCGGCACATCGCTCTCGGCCACCGAGCTGATCGATCCCTACTCGCGCCTGACCTCCGCTCCCGTCAGCTGGCGCGAAACCACCCACTGGTATCTCCCCCTCAACAAATATGAGGAGCGCCTGCGCCACTGGATACTCGACGAACACACAGAATGGAAGCCCAACGTGGCCGGACAGTGCAAATCGTGGCTCGACATGGGTCTGCAGCCCAGAGCTGTCAGCCGCGACCTCAAGTGGGGCGTGCCCGTGCCGGTGGAAGGCGCCGAAGGCAAAGTGCTCTACGTATGGTTCGACGCGCCTATCGGCTACATCTCCAACACCAAGGAGATACTTCCCGACAGCTGGGAGAAATGGTGGAAAGACCCCGAAACACGCATCATCAACTTCATCGGCAAGGACAACATCGTGTTCCACTGCATCGTGTTCCCGGCCATGCTCATGGCCTACGGCGACGGATTCCAGCTCCCCGACAATGTCCCCGCCAACGAATTTCTCAACCTTGAGGGCGACAAGATATCCACCTCGCGCAACTGGGCCATATGGCTCCACGAATATCTGCGCGAATTCCCAGGCAAACAGGACGTGCTCCGCTACGTGCTGACCGCCAACGCGCCCGAAACCAAGGACAACGACTTCACATGGGCCGACTTCCAGGCTCGCAACAACAACGAGCTCGTGGCCATCCTCGGCAACTTCGTCAACCGTGCGGCAGTGCTAACCCACAAATATTTCGGAGGAATGGTGCCCGCAGCCGGAGAATACACCGACACCGACCGCGTCATGATGGAAGAGATACGCCAGACACGCCGCCGACTTGACGAGGCGCTCGACACATTCCACTTCCGCGAAGCGCTCAAGGAAGCCATGGAGATAGCCCGTATCGGCAACCGCTACCTGCAGGAAACCGAGCCGTGGAAAACCGCCAAGACCGACGAACAGCGCACAGCCACCGTGCTCAATCTCTCGCTGCAGATATGCGCCAACCTCGCGGTGGCCTTCGAGCCGTTCCTCCCCTTCGCATCGGCATCGATCGCCTCGATGCTCCGCCTCGAAAACCTCAGCTGGGACATGATCGGCACATTCGACCTCGTAAGCGCCGGAATAGAGATCGCCACCCCGCAGCTGCTCTTCGAGAAGATCGACGACTCCGTGATAGCCGCACAACTGCAGAAACTCGACGACATCAAGCGCGCCAACCAGCTCAAAGGCTTCAAGGCCGAGCCTCAGGCGCCCGATGTGGACTTCGACACATTCATGAAGGCCGACATTCGCGTGGGTACAGTCAAAGAGTGTGTGAAAGTGCCCAAAGCCGACAAACTCCTACGCTTCACCATCGACGACGGACTCGGCGGACGCACCATAGTCAGCGGCATAGCCAAGCATTACGCCCCCGAGGATCTCGTGGGCAAACAGGTGTGCTTCATAGCCAACCTCCCGCCCCGCAAGCTCAAAGGGATCGAGAGCCAGGGCATGATACTCTCGGCTGAAAACGCCGACGGCAGCCTCGTGGTGATCGGCCCGACCGGACCGGTAGTGGCCGGAGCACAAGTAAAATAAGCCTAATGGAACACAACCGTCCGCGCATACTGCTCATCTACACCGGAGGCACCATCGGGATGATCGAAAACCCGTCGACGCTCACTCTGGAGCCGTTCGACTTCGACCATCTGATCGACAATGTGCCAAAACTGCGTATGCTCAACTACGAGATCGACAACATCTCGTTTGACCACCCTATAGATTCGAGCGACATGGACCCCGACAAATGGGGGTCCATCGCCCGGATGATCCACGACAACTACCGGGCCTACGACGGATTTGTGGTGCTCCACGGCACCGACACCATGGCCTATACCGCCTCGGCCCTGTCGTTTATGCTTGAGAACCTCGCCAAACCGGTCATCATCACCGGATCGCAGCTCCCCATCGGCGAAGTGCGCACCGACGGCGAGGAAAATCTCATCACGGCCGTGCAGATCGCCGCCGCCACCACACCCGACGGACGGCCGGTGGTGCAGGAAGTGGCCATACTCTTCGAGAACTACCTGTGGCGAGGCAACCGCGCCACCAAGATCAGCGCCGACAACTTCAACGCCTTCAAGAGCAACAACTATCCCCCGCTGGCGCAGATCGGACTCGGAATCCACTTCAACAACGACGCACTCTACCGCACAGCCGAACGCCGGCCCCTCCACACCCACTACGCCATGGATCGCCGTGTGATGTTCATCGACCTCTTCCCCGGCATCACAGAGCAGACACTGCGCCACCAGCTTGCCACTCCCGGCATACGCGGGGTGGTGCTCAAGACCTTCGGAGCCGGCAACGCTCCGACAGCACCCTGGTTTGCCGACGCGGTGCGTGAAGCCATAGAGCGCGGCACGGTTGTAGTCAACGTCACCCAGTGCATCAACGGAGCCGTCCACCGACGCTATGCCGCCGGCGACGCCCTCATGGCAGCCGGAGCCGTAGCCGGACACGACATCACCTGCGAGGCCGCGATAACCAAACTGATGTACCTCTTCGGGCTGGGACTCGACTCAGCCGAGGTGGCCGACCACTTCGGATGCTCAATCTGCGGCGAACTCACCGCCGGATGACGATTTTTTTTTGCCGGTGCAACAGAAAAATTAGTATCTTTGCATCTTTGAAATTTCAACAACTTCCGAAGGTGGAAACAAAGTATATTTTCGTAACAGGAGGAGTGGTATCGTCGCTCGGCAAAGGTATTGTCGCCGCATCGCTCGCCTGCCTGCTTGAAGCACGCGGATATCGCGTCACGATCCAGAAATTCGACCCCTACTACAATGTAGATCCGGGCACACTCAATCCCTACGAACACGGCGAATGCTACGTAACAGAGGACGGACAGGAAACCGACCTCGACCTCGGCCACTACGAACGCTTCACCAACATGCGCACATCGCGCGCCAACAACGTCACCTCCGGACGCATATTCCAGAGCGTCATCGACAAAGAGCGCCGCGGCGACTATCTGGGCAAGACAGTGCAGATCATACCGCACATCACCGACGAGATCAAACGCGACATCAGGCTGCTCGGCGAAACCGGCCGCTACGACTACGTGATCACCGAGATCGGAGGCACCGTGGGCGACATCGAGTCGCTGCCGTTTCTCGAAAGCGTCCGTCAGCTCCGATGGGAACTCGGACGCGACAGCGTGACCGTCCACCTCACCTACGTGCCCTACCTCCACGCCGCCAAAGAGCTTAAGACCAAGCCGACGCAACACTCCGTCAAACAGTTGCAGCAACTCGGCATACAGCCCGACATACTCGTGCTGCGCACCGAAAAAGATGTGCCGGCGCCGATGCGCCTCAAGATAGCACAGTTCTGCAACGTGGCGCCCGACGCAGTGATCCAGTCGATGGACTGCCCGTCGATCTACGACGTGCCTCTGATGCTCCACTCGCAGCATCTCGACGAAATCGTGATGCGACTCACCGGCCTCACCTCACAGGGCGAGCCCGACCTGACACGCTGGCGCAGCTTCCTCGACCGCCTGCACGGCGCCACACGCGAAGTCAACATAGGCCTCGTAGGCAAATACGTGGAGCTGCAGGACGCCTACAAATCGATCTCCGAAGCCCTGGTGCATGCCGCCACCTACAACGACCTGAAACTAAAACTGACATACATCCACTCCGAACGGCTCGACGACAACAATGCCGAAGAACTCCTTTCGGGCATGGACGGAGTGATCATAGCCCCCGGATTCGGACAGCGCGGCATCGAAGGCAAATTCGCAGCGCTCAAATGGCTCCGCGAGCACGACGTGCCCACCTTCGGAATATGCCTCGGCATGCAGTGCATGGTCATAGAATTTGCCCGCAACGTACTCGGACTCCCGCAGGCCAACTCCACCGAAATGAATCCCGACACTCCCCACAATGTAATCGACATAATGGAGGAGCAGAAGCATATCAGCAACATGGGCGGCACCATGCGGCTCGGAGCCTACGACTGCCGCCTCAAGCCGGAATCGCGTGCCGCCAAAGCCTACGGCGCCACCGACGTCAGAGAGCGTCACCGCCACCGCTACGAATTCAACAGCGCCTACCGCACCCGCTTCGAACAGGCCGGACTGGCCTGCGTCGGCGAAAATCCCGCCTCGGGTCTGGTGGAAGTGGTGGAAATCCCTTCCCTGCGATGGTTTGTCGGCACACAGTATCACCCCGAATACTCCAGCACGGTCCTGAATCCGAGTCTGCTCTTCGTCGATTTCGTCAAGGCGGCCGCCGACAAGGCGCAAAGCAACACCGATCAATAATAAACAACAACACTAAAACATACAGATGGACAAAAACACCTTATTGGGAATGCTGCTCATGGGAGCCGTGATATTCGGCTTCATGTGGCTCAACAAACCCTCAGAAGAGGAACTTGCCCGGCAACGGGAGATCGCCGAACAGCAGGAAGCCGCAAGGCTCGAAGCCGCACAGGTGCTGACACCCGACAGCGTAAGCGCAGCCGAACGCGCCACTATCGCTTCCACCATCAGACGATTCGGCACCGTCGACTCGATCACCGGAGCCTACACCCTCGATGCGCGTGAGGCCCACCTGACACTTTCGCCCGAAGGCACGATCGGCGGCACCGTCGACACCGATTTCGGCCCCGTGGCCGCTGCCGACATCATGGCCGCACGCTACGACGGCATGACGCAGCAGACAGCCGCTGCCGCCGTCAGCAACCTCAAGCAGTCAATGGCCGCCGTGGCCCGTTACCAGGGATTCGCACGATACCTCAAAGGCAAGGAGAGCACCGTCACTCTGAGCAACCCCGACGTCACCCTCGAGATATCCACCAAGGGAGGCGCCATCAGCAAGGCATGGCTCAACAACTACAAGAGCTACGACTCCACGGCCCTCACACTGATAGACCCTGCCACCGACGGCTACAGCTTCATGCTCACAACCGCCACACAGCGGCTCGACACACGTGAATTCTACTTCACACCCGTGGCCGAAGGCGACTCGGCCGTCACAATGATGCTCGACCTCGGCGACGGAGCGCGCTGGGGACTGCGCTACACCCTCCCCGCCAAGGGATATACCGCCCGCATGGAGATCGTCCAGGAGCGCATGCAGCAGATCATACCGTCGAGCGTGGCATCGATCGACTTCAACTGGCACCAGAAGATGCGCCGCGACGAGGCCGGACGCGTGTTTGAAGAGCGCAACAGCGCACTCTACTACATGTTTGCCAACGGCGATGTGGAAAACCTCAGCGAGGGAAGCACAGAGCGCAAGGAGGTGACCGAACGCGTCAAGTGGATAGCCTACAAAAACCAGTTCTTCACTTCGCTCATAGTGCCCGACGGATACTTCACCACCGCCATACTCGACAGCGAGAAACTCGACAACAACCCCGACTACATCAAGGAGATGGACACCCAGGCCACTCTCGAATACTCTTCGGCACAGACCTCGCCGGCCGGATTCACCTTCTTCTTCGGACCCAACCTCTATCCGCTGCTCTCCGATCTGCAGGACGAAATCACCCCGGGACAGAACCTCCACCTGACCAACCTCATACCGCTCGGATGGGCGCTCTTCAGATGGATCAACACGCTGATCATAATCCCGATATTCACATTCCTCGGCGGATTTATAAGCAACTACGGCATCATCATCCTGCTCCTGACCGTATTCATCAAGATCATACTCTTCCCGTTCACCTACAAGAGCTTCATGTCGCAGGCCAAGATGAGGGTGCTCGCTCCCGAAATCAAGGAAATCAACGACAAATGGCCCGGACAGGAGAACGCCATGAAACGCCAGCAGGAATCGATGGCACTCTACAGCCGCGCAGGCGCCAACCCCATGTCGGGATGTCTGCCGATGCGGCTGCAGCTGCGCATACTCGTGGAGATGTGGCGCTTCGGCCCGTCGTCAATAGAGCTG
>JAIDKJ010000054.1 GCA_029051835.1 Paramuribaculum sp.
GAACAGAAACCGGTCAACCCGTTGCCACCCACGCCCGTCACAGCCACGACCGCCGTTGACTCCAGTCCGTCGACCGATACATCGGGCAACGTCAGTCGGCCATCGCGCAGTCCGTCGACAACCATATAATAGTCAAGCGACGGTGAAAAGTCGGCGATGCGTCCCGATGACATCGAGCGCCACGTCACCTCCGGCGTAGCCGGACACCATTCAGGTCCACTCTCAGCGACACCGCCATCGGCCATCGCATTATTGGCCATCAGTATCTCCACCCGGTGACGCCCCTTGACTGAATCGGCTATGCTATACACCGCCTCCGGCACACCGTCGACCTCAAAGCGCGCTATACGATTGCCCGAACCCTTAATGGCAACATCAATCACGGCATCGCCATAGCGCAACCCGTTAAGCGCTATCCCGGCGCCGAAGCACTGCGGCACCGACGGATGAAACTCCATAGCCCCGGGCTGCAGCCCGACACCCATCACCGTCCGAAGCATCAGCAGGGCAAGCCATGACGAAGCCCCGCAGCCCGGATCGGAAGCATGAAGCCTGCACAACGAAGCTATCGCGGCCCTTAGCGGCTCCTCGCGCGCATCAGTAGCCGCAGCCATAGCCCAAAGCGCCTGCAGCATGGGAGCGCCGGCAAACGCTGCCTCGAGCCTCATTCCCGCCATCAGCGGATACAGGTCGGGGACTGTAGCACGAATATACTCCGTCCGCGACAACACCGATGCCACCATAGGCTCCGACGCCACCCCGTATATCACGGCCAGCGCCTGACCCAAATTGTCGACCACCGGCGCCTGCATATCCATCATGCGCCCCCCGTAGAGATATGCGCAATAGCGTCCGCGCGACGGATCCCACAACAGCGAATTGATACGTCGGCCAACATAGCCGGCACCGACCGCCGGACACTCCGCACCGATCCCTGCCGCCGCTCTCATGCGCTCCAGCGAAACGATAGCCTCCACAAGCGCCACATTGGCCGTCAGCGACACCGACTCGAAGCGCCTGACAGCATCGGCCCATCGAGGATAGGGCAACGGACGCGTATCGGAACATGCCGGCATAGCGCCACGGAGCAGTCCGAGCGACGGATCCCATCCCACCTCAAGCGAGCGCGAGATGATGCCCTGCGCCACTTCGTAGGACTCGCGCAGCCAGAGAGTGTCGGATGTAGCACAGAACGCACTCCATGCCGCCGGAATCCATAGCAAAGCCCCCTCCGACAGCGGCCATCCCCCGAAATCGGGCGTGCCGGCCTGACTGCGCAACATAGCCACCGCCCCATCAGGATCGAGCAAAGCCCCTCCCATGGCCACAGCCATATCTGCCTCCAGCCCTCCGCCGGCCGAATCGCAGGAAAACATCGTCGCAAGCCGGCTGACACCATCGGCAAACACAGCATCGACCAACGGCGAAGGCGAACCGAGCGCCGACGCCGCAACCATTGAATCATCAGGCATCCACACACTCCCGCCGGCCTCCGTGATACCGGTCAGACCGACCACCCATCCGTCACTTTCGTAAACCGCACTGATATGCTCATGGCGATCGGTGCAGGCACCGACCGCCATGACAGCCGCAAGCGGCAAAAGATGACGCAAGCCGATCATAGGCCTCAAAGTCCTACGGCTTTCATGATTTTAACCGGAATATCGGTATTGTCCTGCGCCGGCGCGAACAGTTCCCGGCCCTCGCCCTCGGCAAACACCGGAACGACGGCACCCGAATGGTCGCCGGTAGTCCATCCAATACCGGTCAGAGCGCTCATGAGATTATATACCTTATCGGTAAAACGGTCGAAGCTGCTGTAGAGAGTAGCCTTCTTCTCCCCGCCCATGTGCGACAGAGTGGTCTTATACAGCTCCTCCAGAGCCTTCTCGTCGGCCTCATCCACAGCCACCGCACCGAACAGTCCAACGCGATTTGCAAGCTCGCCCTTCATCTCCTCCCATGCCGGAGCATTGCCCGACTTGACGATCGAAGAGGTCCATGCCGCGAAAGCATCCTTCGACATACGCTGGTGGGCGAGAAGATCAAGCCGCTGGTTGTAGTGATGCCGGGGCGACGCCATGCCCATGCCGCCTGTTTCGTGGTCGGCGGTCACGACGATCAGCACCTCCCCCGGATGGCTGGCAGCAAACCGGCGCACAGTCCCTATGGACTTATCAAAATCCAGAGTCTGCATCACCACCGTAGCCGCATCATTGGAGTGGGCCGCATGGTCGATAGTGCCACCCTCCACCATCATAAAGAATCCATCAGGGCTTACCCGCATGAGATGCTCCAGACAGCTCTCGGTGAGATCCGCAAGAGTCAGCACTCCGGCAACGGAATCGATAGCATAGCCTACATTGTTTTTCTTGACCGAATCGGTATTGAGCATCATCACCCTGCGTGACGGCGACTTAGCGGCAGCCTCGCGGCCACGCACCACATCGACACCGGCCGCAGCCAGACGATCCATCAGATCCGTACCTTTGGCGCCGCGCAGATTGGCGCCGCCGATAAACTCATAGCCCGACCGCGCCGCATCGCATCCGATCTCGTAGTACATGCTGCGCTTCGGCACATGGGCATAGAACGCACCCGGAGTAGCATCGTCTGGAGCCACCGTGGTCACCAGTCCGACACCGAAACCCTTGTCGTGAAGACGGGCCGCTATCGACTGCACGGACACCGTATCGGCATCCATGCCCATCATACCGTTGCGCGTCTTGTGACCGCAGGCCAAAGCCGTACCAGCCGCAGCCGAATCAGTGACCGGCGACGAAGCCGAATAGGTCTGCGCCATTGACGCCACAGGCATCTGCAGCATCTGCAGCACAGCTCCGTCGCCCTCTACGGCATTCAGATAGCCCTGTGCAGCCGACACAGCACCCATGCCCATGCCGTCACCGATCATATAGAACACATATTTCGGATTGCCGGCAAAAGCCGTCAGCGACGCTGCGAGCGACGCAGAAAGAAATATATTACGTAATCTCATTTATTCAAAAAAAATACAATGTCAGTCATAAAAACAGGTTGCGCCCCAGCGGGCATCGGTCACTTCTTGACATCAAACCCGCTCTCGCGCAGAGCCTTCTTTATATCGGCTATATGCTGCAGATTGCGAGTTTCCATCTCCACGCGGAGAGTGCAGCCATTGATCTGAGTATGGCTTGAATTGCGCTCATGCTGCACCGAGAGGATATTGGCGCCATGATCACCGATGATGCTGCACACCTTCGACAGCTGTCCGGGCT
>JAIDKJ010000055.1 GCA_029051835.1 Paramuribaculum sp.
ATTTTCGGCCTGGCGCGGGGGCGCGGTGATGTTTAAAAGACACATAAATTCCCCCCATAAAACCCCGCGGGGGGTGCCCCCCCGTGGATCGGCACACCGCTCAGGTGTTTTATTTCGGTGCTATCAGGCCTTCACCGCAGCATTGCGGGTCTTGCCCTGACGCTTCTCGGTGAGGTAGGCCACCGGCGATGCCACGAAGATTGTGGCGCATGTGCCGATTACCACGCCGAAGATCATCGCGAAGGTGAACGAGCGGATTGCGTCGCCGCCAAGGATGAAGATGCACAGCAGCACGAGCAGTGTCGAGCCGGAGGTCATCAGTGTACGTCCGAGAGTGGAGTTGATCGAATTGTTGATGTTGGTGTAGAAATCCTGTTTCGGATACAGACCGACGTTTTCACGCACACGGTCAAACACTACCACCGTATCGTTGATCTGATAGCCGATCACGGTCAGTATGGCCGCTATGAACGACTGGTCGATCTCCATCGCGAAGGGGAACACTCCGTAGAATATCGAGTAGAAGCCGATGATGGTGAACGCTGTGAACGCCACGGCTGCCAGAGCGCCTACGGAGAAGGCGATGTTGTGGAAACGGATCAGGATGTAGAGGAACATCGCTATCAGCGACAGAAGCACGGCTATTACGGCGTCGGTGCGCATGTCGTTGGCCACGGTCGGGCCTACCTTCTGCGAGCTGATGATGCCCACGGCCTCGTTGGTGGTCGAGAAGTCCTGGAGGCTCATCGAGCCGATCTCGTTCTTGAGTCCGTTGTAGAGTATGCCGGTGATCTCGTCGTCGACGTTCGGATCATCGCTGTCGATGCGGTAGTTGGTCGAGATACGCACCTTGGTGTCGTCGTCGATGGTGATCACCGACACCTGAGCGCCGTCAAACAGCGGAGCGAGCGATGCCTGCAGCTCGTGGGTCTTTACCGGATGATCGAACTGCACCACGTAGTTGCGGCCACCCGAGAAGTCGATGCCCTGGTTGAGGCCGCGCATGAAGAACGAGCCGATCACCACTGCGATGATGGCCAGGCAGGCTATGAAGCTTGCGCGACGGGTGCCAAGGAAGTCGAAGTGGGCGCCTACGAACATGCGCTTCGAGAGCGGGGTGGTGAATGTCAGATTCTGGAACGCACGCGATTTCTCGCCGATGATAAATACCAGACGGGTGAGGTAGACTGCCGTGAAGAACGAGCAGATGATACCGATGATCAGCGTGGTGGCGAAGCCCTTGATCGGGCCGGTGCCGTAGAGAAGGAGTATCACACCGGTGATCACCGACGTCAGGTTGGAGTCGAAGATCGCCGAGAATGCGTTGCTGTAACCGTCGGCTATGGCCATGCGCACGCTCTTGCCGGCGCGGAGTTCCTCCTTGGTGCGCTCGAAGATGAGCACGTTGGCGTCGACCGCCATACCCAGAGCGAGCACTATACCTGCTATGCCCGAGAGGGTGAGCACCGCCTGGAACGAGGCGAGGATGCCGAAGGTGAAGAAGAGGTTGAAGATCAGGCCGAGGTTGGCGATCAGGCCGGGGATCACGCCGTAGATGGCCATCATGAAGATCATCAGCAGCACGAGAGCCACGATGAACGACATGAAGCCGTCCTCGATCGCTTTCTGGCCGAGCGACGGACCGATGACGGTGTCGGAGATGATGTCGACCTTGGCAGCCATCTTACCGCTCTTGAGCACGTTGGCAAGGTCTTTGGCTTCGTCGGTGGTGAAGTTGCCGGTGATCGACGAGCGTCCGCCCTCGATCACGTTGTTGACGCGGGGAGCGGAGTATACCTGTCCGTCAAGCACTATGGCCACCTGCTTCTCGATGTTGGCGGCGGTGATGCGGGCCCACTGGCGGGCTGCGTCGGGCTTCATGTTCATCGACACGTAGTTGCCGCCCTGCATCTGGTCAAACTCGCTGCTTGCCGAGGTGACAACGTCGCCCGAAAGAGCCGGACGGCCGTTGGCTGTCTTCAGCGCCACGAGTGTGTAGAGGTCCACGCGGCGGGTTGCGCCGGTGGCTGTGTCGTTGGCTTCCATTGTCTCGGGCTTCACTTCCCACGCCAGCTTCACGTTGGAGGGGAGCAGGCGGCGTGCGGCCGGCGAGGCTATGATGGAGTCGATGGCGGCGCGGTTGGCTGCTACGGCAGTACCCACCATGATCGGGTTGTAGGGGTTGACGGTGTGCACGAAGTAGTCGAGCAGGCCGCGGCCGTCGCCGGTCGAGTCGGCGCGTCCGAGAGCGGTCAGCTCCATCAGCGAGCCCTGGAATTCGCTGGCCGGGAGAGTTTCGTAGAACTCGAGGTTGGCCGACGATTTGAGAAGCTCTTTCACGCGGTCATGCTCTTTCACGCCCGGAAGCTCGAGCAGTATCTGGCCGTCCTTTTCAAGCTCCTGGATGTTGGGAGCCACGACGCCAAACTGGTCGATACGGTTGCGGAGTACGTTGGTCGACGAGCTGACGCGGTCCTTCACTTCCTGCTTCAGGGCTGCTTCGGCTGCCTCATAGCTGTCGCCGCGCTTCACCTGATCCTTGAACACTACCGAAAGGTCGCCCTGAGGGTCGAGCTTGCGGTACTGCTGGCAGAAGATGCTCACGTAGTCGTTGCTGCGTGTCGCCTTCACCACGGAGTCGGTCTGCGCTATGGCTGTCTCGAAGTAGGGGTTGCCATCGGCGTTGGCCATCGAGCGGAGTATGTCGGGCACCGACACCTGCAGCGTCACGTTCATGCCGCCCTTGAGGTCGAGGCCCAGGCCTACGCCGAGTTTCTGAACTTCGGCGAAGGTGTAGCCGAGATAGACTTTCTCTCTGGAAATCGAATCGATATAGCTCTTGTAAGCCATTCGGTAACTGTCGGAATTGACGCCTGCGCTGCCTGCCACGCTGGTCGCATAAGCCTCGGCCTTGTCCTCATGATGGTTGGTCACCAGAGTGAAGGAGATGTAGAAGAGGCAAATGAGCACCAGGAAGATGGCGATGACACCGGCCACGACGCTTCCTAATTTTCCTTTGCTTTGCATTGTGATAAAAAGTATGGATTAATGTTATTTTTAATGTGCAAGTGTTTCAGCTTGCAAAGATACGACTTCTTTTTCAATTACTCCGCTTATTGCAGGCTGATTTTCGGCTCCCGGAGCGCAAATTGGGGTCGATTGCCTGTGTCGGAGGTGTTCTCTGAGATTTCAAATGCCCCCGGCCGGGCTTCGGTGCTTGCGGTCGGGGGCATGGTGTTGTGTGTATGTCGGCGTGGATCAGCCGAGTTGTTCGGCTATGAACCGGTGCATTTCGGGTGTGTGGGCCTCTACGCTCTGCAGGAGCTTGAACTGGTTGCGTGTGCGCACCAGGTTGTGGTCGGGATACTTGATCTTGTAGTATGTGTCGCCGTTGATGTAGTCGGTCAGGAAGCGGACGGCCTGCATGTAGGGGAAGAGGGCGGCGGCGTAGGGGAGGTTTTCGATCTCGGCGGGGGTGAGGAAGCTGCGGGCCGACGAGAGATAGCCTTCGGTGAAGGCGCGGAATATATCCATGTTGAACTCCACGTGGTCTATGTCGGGGTCATCCTCGGCCAGGGTGTTGGCGGCGGTGCGCAGGAAGTCGCCGTAGTCGCTGAATATGTAGCTCGGCATCACGGTGTCGAGGTCGATCACGCAGAGGATGTTGCCCTCGTGGTCAAACATCATGTTGTTGACCTTCGTGTCGCAGTGGCATATGCGTTTGGGCAGCTTGCCTTCGCGGTGGAGCTGTTCGGCGCGGCACATCGTGTCGGCGCGTTTCTCCAGTTCGTCGAGCAGGGGCTTCACTTCGGCCACTCGTCCTTCGGGGTCGGCCTCCACGGCGTCGTGGAGCTGCTTGAGGCGGAATTCCATGTTGTGGAAGTCGGGAATGCTCTCTTTCAGCTCTTTGTCGATGTCGACGAGCATGGCCTGGAAGTGGCCGAATGCTTTGCCGGCGTTGCGCGACGACTCCGGATTGACGGCTTCGAAGGTTTCGGCGTCGGGTATGAACACCATCATGCGCCAGTAGCACTCTCCGTCGAAGAAGTAGAGTTTGCCGTCGGCGGTGTTGGTTACGAAGGTGAGCACCTTGCGGTCAATGTCGCTTTCACCCGCTTTTTCAAGCTTGCTGCGGATGTGGCCGGTGACGGCGGCTATGTTGTCCATCAGCACGTCGACGTTGGTGAATATGTGGTGGTTGATGCGCTGCAGCACGTAGTCGGGGGCGTCCGTTTCCTCGGTGCGAACGATATAGGTGTCGTTGATGAGTCCGTTGCCGAGAGGCTTCACGGAGTTGACAGTGCCTTTTACGGCGAAATGCTTCACTACGGTCTTGAGAAGTCTTTCCATTGAGATTCGAGGTTTTTGTGTTGAATGTTTCCGCAAAGTTAGCGAAAAATTCGGATTGCACACCCATATTTTGTCGCTTTGCTTGCCTGTGCGGCGCGACAACTCTGTGGCGGTTGCGTTTTTTTCGCTATTTTTGCCGTTGAAAAAATATTGCTTTATGATACTGATAGTCGACGACGATAAATCCGTCAGGCTCTCGCTGAGTCTTCTGTTGCGCAGTGCCGGCCATGAAACAGCAGTGGCGGCCTCGCCCGAAGAGGCGCTGGAGTCGCTGCGGGCCGCGCGTCCCGATCTGGTGGTGATGGATATGAATTTTTCCGTGTCGTTCACTTCCGGACAGGAGGGGCTGGAGTTGCTGCAGCGCTTCAAGGTGCTGGCTCCCGAAGTGCCGGTGATACTGATCACTGCGTGGGGCAGTATCGACCTGGCCGTTGAGGGAATGAGGCTCGGCGCTTTCGATTTCGTCACCAAGCCGTGGCAGCCCCACGCCATGCTGCAGCGGGTGGCTACGGCCCTGGAACTTAACAGCGGCCGGCACCCTGTGGAGGGCGTGCTGATCCGCGACGGCATCATCGGCAACAGCCGGGGGCTTGAGGAGGTGCTGCAGACTGTCGGCAGGGTGGCGTCCACCGATGCGCCTGTGCTGATACTCGGCGAGAACGGCACAGGCAAGGAGCTGATAGCCCGCGCTATCCATGCCAATAGCCGGCGTGCGTCGGCGCCGTTCGTCACTGTCAATCTCGGCGGTATCTCGCGCTCGCTTTTCGAGAGCGAGATGTTCGGCCATGTCAAGGGGGCGTTCACCGGGGCGGTCACTTCGCGCAAGGGGCGTTTCGCCATGGCCGACGGCGGCACGATCTTTCTCGACGAGATCGGCGAGCTCGATCCCGGTTCGCAGGTCAAGCTGCTTCGCGTGCTTCAGGAGCACACCTACGAGGCGCTCGGCGACAGTGCCACACGGCGCACCGATGTCCGTGTGGTCTGTGCCACCAACGCCGATCTGCCGCGAATGGTGGCCGAGGGGACATTTCGCGAGGATCTGTTCTATCGTATCAATCTTATCACGCTCCACATCCCGGCGCTGCGCCAGAGGCTCGACGACATACCGTTGCTTGCCGACTGGTTTGTCAGGCAGTATGCCGAGCGAACGGGGACGCGTCCGCGACGGCTGACCGATGCTGCCAGGCGGTGGCTCCAGACCTGTCGCTTCCCGGGCAATATCCGCGAACTGCGCAATATGGTGGAGCGGGCAGTCATAGTCTGCGATACTCCCGAGATAGGGCCTGAAACGTTTGCCGCACTGGCGTCCGAAAGCGTCGGTCAGGCTGAGCCGTCGGCACCCGTGGGCGGTGCGAGGCTCGGCGAAATGGAGCGCGCTGCGGTGGCCGAGGCCATTTCGGCGGCCGGAGGCAATCTGTCGCTTGCCGCTTCGTCGCTTGGACTGTCGAGGCAGGCTCTTTACCGTCGGATGGAAAAATACGGACTCAAATGAAATCATCCTGGATCTTTTCGGTGCTCGCGCTGGCCGTGCTGGCCGTCGATTTCCTCTGGATCGTTCCTCTGGTGGGCGATTCGGGCATAGTGTGGGCCGATCTCTGGTGGCGTCTTCTGCTGGCCGTGGCGCCCATAGTGCTGCTCATATTGCTTTATGGCACTATGATAAAACCTGTCAATGCCGTGGTCAATGGCATGGATCTGCTCCGAGGTCAGGATTTCAGCACCCGTCTGGCGCGTGTAGGGCAGCCCGATGCCGATACCCTCGTGGGGGTGTTCAATTCGATGATGGACCGTCTGAAAAACGAGCGCCTGCGCAATATGGAGCAGAGCAATCTGCTGCGGCAGATCATCGACGTGTCGCCTATGGGGGTCGCCATTTCCGACTACGACGGGAATATAGTGGAAATGAACGGCGTGATGGCCTCCTATCTCGGTTTTAGCCGTCCGGCCGAAGCGCTTTGTTGTCGGCTTGAGGATATTGACTCGCCGCTTGCCGTGGCGGTGTCGCGTGTCAAGCCGGGGCAGGCCGAGATACTGCGCATCGGCGACGCCAATGTGATGCGTTGTTCGCGGCTGTGGTTTATGGACAATGGCTTCCGGCGCTCGCTTATCCTTATCGAAGAACTGACCGACGAGGTGATCCGTGCCGAGCGCGAGGCCTACGGCAGGGTGATACGCATCATATCGCATGAGGTCAACAACACTCTTACCGGAGTCGGATCCATCCTGAGTCTGATCGGGGTGTTGCCGGCCGTGAAGTCCGACGGTGTCATGGCCGAGGCCGTGGAGAGCTGTCAGGAGCGATGCCAGGGGCTTGGACGGTTTATCCGCTCCTACGCCGATGTGGTCAAGATACCCGATGCCAACCTCCAGCCGGTAGATCTGGCCGACTCGCTGAGGTCGATATGGCCATTCCTCGAAGGCATGGCGCCCGACTCGGTGGAGATGGAGCTTCATTGCGGCGGCAGCGCGCCGGTCAAGGCCGACACCGTGCTTTTGGAACAGGTGATGGTCAATGTGGTGAAGAACGCTGTAGAGAGCATCGGCGATCGCGCCGGCGGCAAAGTGACGGTGTCGGTCGGCGGCTCGCCCGTGAGGCTTGAGGTAGCCGACAATGGCGGCGGTGTGAGTCAGGAGGCGTCGCGCCATCTGTTCACGCCCTTTTTCTCAACCAAGCCCGGCGGTCGCGGCCTCGGACTTATGTTCGTGGCCGATATACTCGACAAGCACGGCTGCACCTTCTCGTTGCGCACCGATCCCGACGGGTCGCAGACCCGTTTCGTCGTGCAGTTTCCCCGCTGACGCGCCCTGACCGATGCCTCCGCCGCGCTGTGGGGTAGTGGATGTGGCCGTACGTCGCGTAGGGTCAGTGCCGCTTCTCCTTGCCGGCAAGCATACCGCAGGCAGCGTCGATGTCCTCGCCTCTCGACGCGCGTATGGTGGCGGTGATGCCGAGCGCGTTCAGTCGGTCGCGGAATGCAGTCATCACACCGGCCTCCGGGGCTTTTTCGTCATATCCCGGCACGGGATGGAAGCGTATCAGATTGACGCGGGCGTCAGTGCCGCGCAGCAGCCGGGCCAGAGCGTCGGCATGCCTCATATCGTCATTCTTCCCCTTCATCATGGTGTATTCCACCGACAGCCGCCGCTGATGGGCGAAGTCGTGGCTGCGAAGCAGCTCTATCACCTCCGCCACGGGGTAGGCTCTCTCCACGGGCATCATTGACGCTCTCTCGCTCCCGAAAGGGGAGTGGACGCTCAGCGCCATATGCACTTTGGTCTTTTCGAGCAGCTGGCGGATACCGTCGGGACGTCCTACGGTCGATACCGTGATGCGCTTCGGACTCCACGCCAGTCCCCACGGAGCGGTGAGAATATCTATGGCGCGCACCACGGCATCGAGATTGTCCGTCGGCTCGCCCATGCCCATAAACACCACGTTGGTAAGGCTTTCCGACTCTTCGATCGACAATATCTGGTTTATTATCTGGGCCGCCGACAGATTGCCGTGAAAACCCTGGCGCCCTGTCATGCAGAAGGCGCAGTTCATCCGGCATCCGGCCTGCGAGCTGACGCACAGAGTGCTGCGGTCCCGGTCGGGGATCATCACCGCCTCGACATCGCGGTCGTTCGCTCCCCGGAACAGATATTTGACAGTGCCGTCGGCCGATGCTACCCGCTTCAGCGGCTCCTCGCGACCGGTGCAGTACGACGCGGCAAGCGTTGCCCGTGCGCGTTTCGATAGATTGGTCATATCGTCGATGCTCGCTACCCGTTTCTGATATAGCCAGTCGGCCATCTGGCGGGCGGCATACCGCGGCATTCCGCAGCCGGTAGCCACAGCTTCCAGCTCGGCGATATTCATTCCTATGAGTGGTGACAGATGTTCCATGACGCGAAGATAATCAAAATTTCATTCATGTCGGCATCGCTGAAAATGTTAAAATGACGCGAAAACGGATAAAAATGTTGACAAATGGGGTAAAATAGCGTCCATGTGTGAAAAAATGCAATGATTGCTTGCTCAAATATGTGATTTTGTCATTATCTTTGCAGAACCTGACATCCGAAAGAGAAAACACAGCGCTATTATAT
>JAIDKJ010000056.1 GCA_029051835.1 Paramuribaculum sp.
TATGGTTTGTTGCTATGCAAATCAATACCTGCTGAATTTTGCTGTCCTGCTTTTCTATATAATGAACATCGTTTGTTCCAACCATTGGAATACCAGAAACAGCGGAAACCCATTAAGCACAGCAACCTCTTTAGACGGACTGATATATTTCCTATCCTGACTATCAAATATGTCAATCTGGTCAACTTTGCCCTTGATACCTTCGACACCGGAATTGATGTCACAGAGCGTCGCCGCTTTGGACGCATTCATATCGACCAGATGAAGCCAGTTGGAGCGTATACGGCTGACCATTTCCGGACGGCCAATATTTCGGTCGTTGACACACAGATGATCAAGATTTGAATATGGGCCGAATTCTCTTGCTATTCTTTTGTAATCCGAACAATAATCTATTCCGACAGTATAGTTACAGTAATTACCGTCGGGTAACAGATCGGTATGATATATGGATTCTATCATGGGATAATTGACATACAACCGCCCGTTTTCAGTTTCATTATCGAAATACGACAGCATCTCCCTTAGCTGTCGCCGACTTTCATCTATGCTCTGGTTGTGATTGTGTATATCAAGATCAAAAAACAGAAACACATCGGAAAAATCCGACGCATTTACACCGGCATCAATACGTCCGTTTTCCTTCATCACTCCGACAATATCCGCGCCGCCGCCCAGACTGCGCATCTGGCGATACAATTCATATATATTATTTCCGAACGAACATACGATATTATCATTCGGTCTGGAGAAAAAAAGGCGCTCGATAGACTCAAATAGCATTGCCTCTCTGCGCTCCCCTTCCAAAACAAACAGGATCATAGCGTAGAGAAAGCGTTGCCGCGGAATAGTTTCTCGATATTGTGTCCAAACCGCAGTTCCTTGTCAGTACAGTCGCATAACGGCTTGATGACATTATTGTCAAGAATGAAGTTGCAGTCGGGACGCAAGAGATCATTAGCCATCAGATATGTATTGTGGGAAGAAACAAACACCTGCGCCTTGCGGGCGAACAATTGCCGACAAACCTCGAAGGCAAGACGAAAATGATAAAACGCATCAAATTCGTCGATAAAGACGAACGAAGCCTTATCCATCTTACGCATCCATATATACAGCACCTGAAGCGAAACCGTGCCGGTAGAAGCTATTTTTGAAAACGGCACCATCGCACCGTTAATCATACACTTCAGTATCTTGTCACCTTCGCCTGGTCGGACAAAATCAAATTCCTGACCACTCACACCTTGCAGAAATTGCCTGAAGTCGTCGACAAGATTCATCTTGATAATTTCCTCTTCTTGAAATGAAGCATTATTTTCAAGACCGATAAATTCGCGTTTATCAAGACTTTTGAACCAGAGCATCGAATCGACAAACTCCTTGAGAGCTATGATATAATGCCCCCTACCCAATGGAAATGTGGCAGCTATAAAATTTATCAGCGACATACTGTTGGCACTGTTTTTCAACTCATCCTTTACAGTTTTTTCTATCGGATACATATCGCTGACCGACAACACATCAGCATCCTTGCGAAACACCTGCAAACCGTTGACCGACAAGTTTTCAGACAGCAATCTGCCATCCTTGTCCTTAGAGTAGACGTAGAGCAACTCATCTCCGCCAAACCGAAAACGATATTCAAAC
The DNA here is from genome assembly GCA_029051835.1 of Paramuribaculum sp. Taxonomy (GTDB): domain Bacteria; phylum Bacteroidota; class Bacteroidia; order Bacteroidales; family Muribaculaceae; genus Paramuribaculum. The sequence continues at coordinate 1,651 of JAIDKJ010000056.1, forward strand.
TCCACGGGCAGATGCTCCCGGCCGGCAGTTGGATAATTAACATAGTAATCAGCCTTCTTCCATTTTTGAGAAAGATGGTTTTCTATATCAAACAGCGCAAGCGCAAAATTTGACTTTCCCGATCCGTTCGGACCATATACAATACCATTTTTTATCACGCCATCCTTGACAGCATCAGCATTGAAAGCATAATTACTGGTATTGGTCAGATCCCAGTAAATTCGCTCGGCAAAACCTCTGTAATTCTTAACTGCAAACGATAGAAGCATATTCCTGCATTATTGATTTATCGCAAAGCTACAAAAAGTTTTCCATATATCCGTAAAAAAATTACGGCAACATGCGATATCACGCGAATCCACCGTCAAATCACCCACCAAATGACACACCCGGTATCTGACTACAAAAAAAGGAAGAGCGCCGGAAGTCGGGGTGACTTTCAGCGCTCTTCTATGATTTTTTTCAGTGCTTGGCCTCGGCTGTTCCCATCGGAGCGGGAATCGACCGCCGGGCTGCATTATCTGTCGACGGTGATGGGGATGCTTACTTGAGAGCGTCCTTCACGGCGTCGTTGGGCACCATCTGTTCCTGGAATGTGTAGGCGCCTGTCTTGGGCGACTTCACAACGCGAATCACTTTGCTGTAGGTGCGTCCTTCGCCCTTCTGGAGGGTTGCGACGGTTTTCTTTGCCATATCCTGGTGGTGTTACGATTATTTGATTTCCTTATGTACAGTCACTTTCTTGAGGATCGGATTGTACTTCTTGAGTTCGAGGCGCTCGGTAGTGTTCTTGCGGTTCTTTGTAGTGATGTAGCGCGAAGTGCCGGGCATCCCGCTGGCCTTATGTTCGGTGCATTCGAGTATTACCTGCACGCGATTGCCTTTAGCTTTCTTTGCCATCGTCGATTAAAATGCTAAATATTTGATTTCCGTTAAATAACCCTTCTGAGCTGCTTCTTTGATAGCGGCGTCAAGGCCCTTCTTGTTGATAGTGCGGAGTCCGGCCGCCGAGAGAGTCAGCTGTATCCACATCTGTTCCTCAACCCAGAAGAACTTCTTGCGGAAGAGGTTGACATTGAATTTGCGCTTGGTGCGGCGCTTCGAATGCGACACATTGTTGCCCACCATTGCTTTCTTGCCCGTGATTTGACAAATCTGTGACATGGCTTTTTGTGTTATTTAGTCGTTGTTAATTATTTGAAGCGGTTGGATTTACCTTGTTGCCTTGACGCTCTCATATCGGCTCCGGGCGCATCATTTCCCGGCGCCTTTTGCATACAGGCCCGTAAATCAGAGTGCAAAGTAAGCAATTTTTCAGCTAACCGCCAAACATTTCGCCATTTTTCAGTAAATTTGCCAACGCAATGGAACACAATTCGCCGACTGAAGGCAATCTCGACCGACTCGCCACGGGCAGCATAGGGCGCCTGTTGTGGCACTACAGCCTGCCGGCGGTGGTGGGTATGGTGGTGACATCGCTCTACAATGTCATCGACCGCATATTCATAGGCCAGGGGGTTGGCACCGAGGCTATAGCGGGTCTGGCCATCACGTTTCCGGTGATGAACGTCTCGGCGGCCATCGGGGTGCTCATAGGAGCAGGCGCCTCCGCGCGCGTATCTATAATGCTCGGAGCATCCGACCGGCGCGGGGCACAGCTTGTGCTGGGCAACTCGCTGGTGCTGATCATTACCAACGCGCTGATCTACCTCAGCATATTCGGCATTTTTCTCGACGAGATACTGACCGCCTTCGGGGCAAGCCCCACCACCCTGCCCTACGCCCGCGACTTCATGACCTACATGCTGCCCGGCATGATGGTGATGAACATATCGTTCAGTTTCAACAACATCATGCGCGCTTCGGGCTATCCGGCGCGCGCCATGCTGACCATGTTTATCGGAGCGGGCATCAACGTGATCCTCGACCCGATATTCATATTCGTTTTCGGATGGGGCATAAAAGGGGCAGCTATAGCCACCGACATAGCCATGACATGCTCCATGATATTCGTCATGGCCCACTTCATGCGCCGCGACAGCACCCTGCGTTTCACCCGAGGCATCTACCGTCTGCGCTGGCGCATAATAGCCGGCATCATCGGCATCGGAGCCGCGCCGAGCCTGGTCAATCTGGCAGGAAGCGCCATCAATGTCATAGTCAACACCTCGCTCTATACCCACGGAAGCGACAATGCAGTGGCGGCCTCCGGCATATTCACCACCTATACGTCGCTTCTGGTAATGGTGGTGGTAGGACTGTGCCAGGGAATGCAGCCCATCCTGGGCTACAACTACGGCGCCGGGCTCTACGGCCGCCTGAAGCGATGCTACTGGCTCGCCACCGGCGCCGCCACGGCCATCGTGACCGCCGGATGCGTCTTCGGCCTCATACAGCCCGGACTGATAGCCCGCGCCTTCACTACCGATCCGGCGCTCATAGCGGTCACATCGAGAGCGCTCTCACTGTCGCTGCTCGCCTTCTGGGTAGTGGGATTCCAGATCGTGGCCACGACCTTCTTCCAGTCGATAGGCAAAGCCGGCAAATCGATATTCCTGAGCCTCACCCGTCAGGTGATATTCCTGATACCGCTTCTGCTGACTCTGCCCGACATGCTCGGGCTCGACGGCGTGTGGCTCTCGTTTCCGTCGAGCGACGTGCTGGCCACCATCGTCACCGCCCTCATGATAGCCTTCCAGCTGCGGCATCTCCGCGGCGCAGAGCCGCACATCGCCGCCACCGGGACGGCAGAATGACGTCCACAAAGCCATTTTCAGCCGATAAAAATGCTTTTTTCAGCCAAAATTCAATAAAAATTTGCACTTTATCAAAAAATTGGCTACATTCGCTCAATAAATCATACCCTTGAAATTTTTACCTTAACAATACAATAACATGAGCTACTTGAAATTTGATAAAAACCTCATGATTAATCTGGAGCAGAGTCTGATGAAGGAGATGCTCCGCACCAATCAGTCAGGCGCTTATCATTGCACTTCTGTGGTAGACTGCAACACCCGCAAACAGCACGGCATGCTCGTGATACCCATCCCCGAGATGGGCAATTCGTCACACGTACTGCTGTCGTCGCTCGACTGCACCGTCATACAGCACGGAGCGGAGTTCAATCTCGGGCTCCACCGCTACAGCGGCGGCGTGTACAGCCCCAACGGCCACAAATACATACGCGAGTTCGACTGCGAGAGCGTGCCCCGCACCACCTACCGTGTCGGCGGAGTGATTCTCACCAAAGAGAAGATGTTCATATCCCATGAAAACCGCATACTCGTAAGATATACGCTCGTCGAGGCGCATTCGCCCACAACGCTCCGCTTCCGTCCGATGCTCGCGTTCCGCGAAGCCAACGCCCTGGTCATGGCCAACAACGCCATCAACACCCAGGTCGACGACGCCCCCAACGGCGTCAGCTGCTGCCTCTACGAAGGATATCCGAGGCTCTACATGCAGTTCAACCACAAACCAGAATGGCATTACCAGCCCAACTGGTACAACGGCTTCGAGTATCTCAAAGACCTCGAACGCGGCGTGCCCTACACGGAGGATCTCTGGGTGCCGGGATATTTCGACATACCTATTAAAAAAGGCGAATCAATCATCTTCTCGGCCGGAGTCAGCGAAGTATCGCCCCGCTCCATCAGCAAGATGTATGAAACAGAGATAGCCACACGCACCTGCCGCACATCGTTCTTCAACTGCCTGAAAAACGCCGTCAAGCAGTGCTACTTCAAGGACAAGGACGGAATGTTCCTGCTCTCGGGCTATCCCTGGGGCAAGGTGCTCGCCCGCAACACCTTCATGGCGCTCCCCGGAGCCACCATAGCCATCAACCACCGCGAAGACTTCGAAGCGATCATGGAGAGCGGCCGCGAAGCGCTCGTCCACTTCATGAACACCGGCGAACTGTCGCCGCGCATCGGAGGCATCGACCTTCCCGACATACCGCTCTGGTGCATCTGGGCTTTGCAGCAATACGCCAAGGCCTACGGCAAAGCCGACACCATCAAGCGCTATCTCCCTCTGGTGAAGGAGATAATGGAATATATCATGACCAACCGCCACCCCAACCTGCGCGTGGAAGACAACGGTCTGGTCTACTCCATCGGCACAGCCACACCGGTCACCTGGATGAACGCATCGCTCTACGGACGCCCGCTCGTGCCGCGCTCGGGCTATATGGTCGAATTCAACGCCCTGTGGTACAACGCCCTGATGTGGTGTGCATCGCTCACCGAGGAACTCCCCGAAGCCGACGCCCCGCAGCGTCCCCTCTGGCTCGAAACCGCCGAAAAACTCAAACAGTCATTTATCGACACCTTCCTCAACGACTACGGCTATCTCTACGACTATGTCAACGGAACGTATGCCGACCCGTCGGTGCGCCCCAACATGGCCGTGGCTATCGGACTTGACTACTCGCCGCTCGACCGCCGCCAGCGCAAGGGAGTGCTCGACGTGGTGACACGCGAACTGCTCACGCCCAAAGGCCTGCGCACACTGTCGCCCAAAAGCTTCGGCTACCGTCCGTTCTATCTCGGATCGCCCGAAGAACGCGAGATGGCGCTCCACAACGGCCCGGCGCGCCCCTGGCTCTTCGGATTCTACGCCGACGCCTATCTGCGCGTGTTCGGAGTCAGCGGAGTGGGCTATCTCGACCGCATGCTCATCGGCTACGAAGACGAAATGACCAACCAGTGCATCGGATCGCTCTCGCAGCTCTACGACGGCAACCCGCCGTTCTCCGGCCGAGGAGCCATCAGCCATGTCACCAACATAGCCGAGATACTCCGCACGCTCACCACACTCAAAAAATTCAATCTGTAAACCCTACAACGCTCCATGAAAGCTCTAATGTTCGGGTGGGAATTCCCGCCCCATATCCTCGGCGGACTCGGCACCGCCAGCTACGGACTCACCAAAGGAATGTGGGAGTGTGGCGACATGGACATCACATTCGTCATACCCAAACCATTCGGCGACGAGGACAAAACGTTCGCCCACATCATCGGCGCATCGCAGGTGCCCATAGCATGGCGCGACGTCAACCGCGACTACGTCGAGCAGCGCATAGGCCGGCTGATGGATCCCGACCTCTACTTCCGTCTGCGCGACCACATCTACGCCGACTTCAACTACATGCGCACCAACGACCTCGGCTCGCTCGAATTCTCCGGACGATACCCCGACAACCTCCTCGAAGAGATCAACAACTACTCCATCGTGGCAGGAGTCGTGGCCCGCACGCTCGACTTCGACATAATCCACTCCCACGACTGGCTGACATATCCCGCAGGCATCCACGCCAAGCAGGTGACCGGCAAGCCGATGGTGATCCATGTCCACGCCACGGAGTTTGACCGCTCCAGAGGCAAGCCCAACCCCACGGTGTTCGGCATAGAGAAGGACGGCATGAACCACGCCGACCACATAATCACCGTCAGCAACCACACCCGCGACATCGTCATAAACAACTACGGAGTCGACCCGGCCAAGGTGACCACCGTGCACAACGCCGTCACACCGCTCACCGACGAGCAGAAAGACGTGCCCGAACACAAGTCGAAGGACAAGGTGATCACCTTCCTCGGACGCATCACCATGCAGAAAGGCCCCGAATACTTCGTGGAAGCAGCCGCCAAGGTGCTCAAAAACAACCACAACGTGCGCTTCGTCATGGCCGGATCGGGCGACATGATGGACAAGATGATACAGCTCGCCGCCGAGCGAGGCATTGCCGACCGCTTCCACTTCCCCGGATTCCAGCGCGGCAAGCAGGTCTACGAGATGCTCAAGGCCAGCGACGTCTACGTGATGCCATCGGTATCGGAACCCTTCGGAATATCGCCTCTCGAAGCCATGCAGATGGGATGCCCCTCGATCATATCCAAGCAGAGCGGATGCGCCGAGATACTCGACAACGTCATCAAGACCGACTACTGGGATATCGACGCAATGGCCGACGCCATGAACTCCATCATCACCTACCCCGCAATGTACGAGCAGCTCCGTCAGGACGGACTCGAGGAAGTGAACAAAATCACCTGGGACAAAGCCGGACAAAAAGTGATCGACATCTACAAGCGCTACGTGCAGTAAGCACCGCTACAACACCTTAAAGAAAACAAAAAAAACTACACCATAATCATCATGAAAGCGATCTGTTTCTATTTCCAGATTCACCAGCCGTTTCGCCTCAAGCGCTACCGCTTCTTCGATATAGGCAACGACCACTACTACTACGACGACTTCGCCAACGACGATATAGTCAGCCGCATCGCGCGCAACTCCTACATACCCGCCGCCGAGAGCCTGCTCAGGATGATCGACGAGAGCAAGGGAGCCTTCCGCTGCGCCATCTCCGTCACCGGAACGGCGCTCGAACAGTTCGAGCACTACGTGCCTGAATTCATCGACCTGCTCAAACGCCTTGCCGACACCGGCAAGTGTGAATTCCTCGCCGAAACCTACGCCCACTCCCTCTCGTCGCTTGCCGACCCCGAGGAGTTTGCCGCACAGGTCAAAGCCCACGACGACAAGATCGAACAGCTCTTCGGCGTTAAGCCCAAAGTGCTCCGCAACACCGAGCTGATCTACTGCGACGAAATGGCTCCCCACATCTACGCCATGGGCTACAAGGGAGTCATCACCGAGGGCGCAAAACACATCCTCGGATGGAAGAGCCCCAACTACGTCTACGCCGCAGCCACACAGCCCAAGCTCAAGCTTCTGCTCAAAAACTCCAAGCTGAGCGACGACATCTCGTTCCGCTTCTCCAACCCCGAATGGGACGCATATCCCCTCACAGCCGACAAATACATCGACTGGATCGCATCCACACCCGCCGACGAACAGATCGTCAACCTGTTCATGAACCTCGAAACATTCGGCGAGATGCAGAGCCGCGACACCGGCATATTCCAGTTCCTCGAAGCTCTACCCCGCTTCGCCAAAGAGCGCGGCATCGACTTCTGGACCCCCTCGGAAGCCGTGCAGAAGCTCAAAGCCGTCGGAGAACTGTCGGTGATGCACCCCATATCGTGGGCCGACGAAGCGCGCGACACATCGGCATGGCTCGGCAACAAGCTCCAGCAGGAAGCCTTCGACAAGCTCTACTCCGTGGCTGAGCGCGTCAGACTGTGCGACGACCGCCGCCTGAAGCAGGACTGGAACTACCTCCAGGCATCCGACCATTTCTTCTACATGGCCACAAAACACTTCGCCGACGGAGCCGTACATTCCCACTTCTCACCCTACGACACACCGTTCCAGGCGTTCACCAACTACATGAACGTGCTGGCCGACTTCATCGTAAGGGTAGAGGAACAGTATCCCCTCACCATCGACAACGAAGAACTCAACTCGCTCCTGACCACCATCCGCAACCAGGAGCGCGAGATAGAGCAGCTCAACAAGGAAGTAAGCTCCATGCGCCAGAACCTCGACCACTACAACGAGGAACACCTCCTCCGCCAGAAACAGGCCGAGGCCGACGAGAAGCCCGCTCCCGCTAAGAAGAAACCGGGCCGCAAACCCGCAGCGAAAAAGGCCTGAGAAGGCCTGTGCAAAGGACTGCGCCCGATCTTCGGGTCGGACGCAGTCGCTTCATGGCAACAAAGTTTTCAACCTAAGACAATGGGCATCATAAGAGTATGATGCCAAATGATTCGGCTTCCTTGATAGAAAGGAGGCCGGATCTTTTTTTATCGGCCACCCGACCCCCTCCGGCCACAATATCGAAGCATATTCGACGTTATCTCCTACAGACAACCGGCCGACAAAGCCGCCACTACCCTACAGACCAATGAATATCCGACGACTCATCACACGCACCGCTATCATCGCCGCCATAGCGATAGCCACGGCATCGTGCCGCACAACAAGCCATCTGACCTATATGGAACGGCTTGGCGACTCACAGCAGGGCACACTCTCCAAAGCCGACTACAAAGTGACCATACAGCCCGACGACGAACTGCAAATTGTCGTCACCTCGGCCATACCGGCCGCCACATCGGAGTATAACCTCCCCAACAGCAACGCCTCCTTCTCCACCGGCACCGGCAACCTCATCACCGACAGCCAGCAGCAGACCTACTTCGTCGACAGCGAAGGCAACATCGAATTTCCGAAACTCGGCACCATCCACGTAGCCGGCATGACCACCGCGCAGCTCCGCGACACACTGATCCGACAGATCGGACAGCACGTAAAAGACCCCAACGTCAGAGTGCTCGTCAGCAACTTCCACGTCAATGTCATGGGCGAAGTGCGCAATCCCCACCGCATCCACGTGGCATCGCAGCGATTCTCGATATTCGACGCACTCGCCGCCGCCGGCGACATGACCGAATACGGACGCCGCGACAACGTCACCATCATACGCGAAGAGGCCGACAGCGCCCGATACATACGCCTCGACCTGCGCGATCCGGCCATCACCGCATCGCCCTACTACTACCTGAAACAGAACGACGTGATCATCGTAGAGCCTAACGACATCAGGCAGGCCAACTCGCGCTACAACCAGCACAACGCATTCAAGCTCTCGGTGATCTCCACCATCGTTGGAGCCGTATCGGTAATAGCCTCGCTCGTGATCGCCCTGGCCATACACTGACCCACCCCCCGACAACTTTCGCACAATCACCCCTTTTTCATCCTCCGCAAGAGTGCTCCACACCGACCGAATATGCGCATGGTTACTCATCGTCGCAATGGCTCTGCTGCTCCCTGCCACACAGCTGCTCAAGCCAGTCGATGAGATACTGACCATATTTCTGACGCTACTGGCTCTGACCGACTCGGCAGTCAACGGCGCATGGCGCCGCTACACCCTCCTGTGGATAGTCATGGGCGTCATGGCTCTCTATGCGGCCTATTCCCTCACAGCCGTCGGCTACAACACCGCCTACGCCATAGCCGTCGACTATCTCATACAGCTCAAACCGTTCATAGCGTTCGCCGTATTCATGGCCGTCGGCCCGAGATTCACCGACACCGACCGCCGGCTGCTCCGCGCCATAGCGGTGGTCAACACCCTGACCGCCGCCATCATATCGGCCTTCGGCAACCAGATGGTGCAGCTCCTCATCATGCATATAAGCATCGTGGGCATCACGGCCGTGATCAGCTTCATCGTATGGCTCCTCTGCTCCGTCAGGCCCGACGGAAACATCACGGCCCGCGACAAAGCCACCGCATTCCTGCTTCTTGCCCTCGGCCTCCCCTCCGGACGAGCCAAATTTTTCGGCACCTGCGTGGTGAGCCTCTACTTCATCATCATCTATATGCGCCTCCGCCGACCGATGAAACCGAGCCGCCAGCTGCTGACGGCGATTACAGTCGGAGTCCTGGTGGCCGCTGTCGGATGGAACAAATTCCGCTTCTACTTCATCGACCTCGGCGCCGACCTGCGCAATGGCGGAGGAATCGAAAACCTCGCACGTCCCGCCCTCTATGCCGCCGGAGCCATCATCCTGATCTCGCGCATACCCTTCGGCAGCGGACTCGCATCGTTCGCCACCCATGCATCGGCAGAGGTACACTATTCGAAAGTCTACTACGAATACGGACTCAACCACGTCTACGGCCTCACCCCCTCGCAACCCGACTTCGTCTGCGACGCCTACTACCCCTCGCTCGCACAGTTCGGACTGGCCGGAGTGGCGATCTTCGCCGCCTTCTGGATCTACGTGGCCGACCGTCTTCGCCGCATACGCCGCCATCTGCCGCAGGGACAGGCGCTCTTTGCCATAGCATGGATCATCATACTCTTCCTGCTTATCGAAAGCATAGCCAGCACCACGATCGTACAGCCTTCGGGAGTTGTCGCCATGATGCTCCTCGGCACCATTTGCTCGCTCGCCCCACAGTCGGCCGGCACTACCTCAAACGAATATCAGTCGTAACGTCAATCATACACTCCGACAATGACCCAAAACACTACCACTGACAAGAATGAAATCGATCTGCGCCGCATAGTCCGCGCCATACGCTCACACCGATGGATCTACCTGACCGGATGCGCACTCATTGCGGCTCTGGCCATTGCATTCTGCAGCATCAGCCAGCCACGCTACGAATCGACGGCCACAATGCTCATCGAGGACAGTTCGACCGACCAGGCCCAGAGTTCCAACCCGATGGCCACGATGATGCGCACATTCTCCATCAGCGGAGCGTCCACCACAAGCGTCGACAACGAGATAATGCTCGTCAATACCATGGACGTGATGCGACGCACGGTCACCGCCCTCAATCTCAACACGGAGCTGTCCGAACGCCACGGTCTGCGCAAACGCCTCCTATTCAACGAGCCTCCCCTGCTGGCAAGCATGGCGCGGAGCGTGCTCGACACCCTCACCACCCCGGTCAAAGCCGAAATCACACTCCGGCCCGACGGCACGGTGTCGGCCCGGCTTAAAGCCGGAAAATACTCTGCCGAAGTAACCGACGCGAAGCTGCCCCTCAGCATACCCACCCCACTCGGAGATGTCACCATAGCCCCCGGACCGTCGCTCGACACCGCCTCGGCCACATCACACGACTACGTGGCCGTCATCACCGGAACGCCCGAGGCATCCTCCAGCCTCTACAAGAAAGTGATCATCGACATAGCCGACAAGATGGCCGACGCAATCACACTGACGATCACCGACGTCGGACGTGATCGCGGACGTGCCATACTCGACGAGATCATGCGGCAGTACAACCTCAAGCGCCTCGAACGGACCCACCTCATAGCCGAGGCCGAAATACAGTTTCTCGACGGACGCATCGCCGATATATTCTCCGAACTGACCGAGAGCGAGAAGCGGGTGGAAAAATTCAAGACCCAAGCCAACTTCATAAGCATCGGCAACGAAGCCCCCATACTGCTCGAAAAAAGCCTCGACTCTCACGAGGAAACCCTCAAGACCACAGCCGAGATAGCCTATTTCGAACAGATTCTCAACACACTCAAGGAGGGACATGCCGGGTTGCTCCCGGCCGTCGTCATCCCCGGATCGTCGTCAAGCTCCGGCACAGAGAGCGGACCCAACTCATTCATCAACTCCTACAACGAGCAGGTGATGCTCAAGCAGGAGCTGCAACGCTCCGCCAAACCGGGCAACACGGCTCTTCTCGCAGCCGAACAGCGAATAGAACAGCTCCGCACGAGCATCATCACATCGTTCACACAGCTGCTCGAAGGCGCGCGCATGGCCGAACACCGACGCAAGGACGCCACCGGAGCGCTCGACTCCCACCTCCACGCCATGCCCTCCTACGAACGTGAATTCATGGAGATACTCCGCGACAACAATATCAAAAACGAGCTTTACACCTTCCTGCTCCAGAAACGCGAGAACGCCCTGCTGAAATACCACTCCGAAACCACCTCCGGATTCATAATCGATCCTGCCATGACAGCCCTCAGGCCATCGGCGCGACGACCGCTCATCGTGGCCGCGCTGGCACTCGTGGCCATGCTCGGATTCATCGGCGCCGGAGTGGTGTTCACACTGCGCTTCCGCGACCGCCTGGCCGATCCGTTCGACCTCAGGCAGTGCCGACTCGAAAAGCGCACAGCAGTCATCGATCTCCGCAAGCCGCACGACGGCGCACGAGCACTGCGCTCGCTGATAGCCGCCCGCATCCATCGTCCGCTGACCGTATATACGACTCTCGTCAATGCCCCGGCCGAAGCACTCGACGCCATCACCGACGCCATGCAGCGCGCCGGAATGCAGGCCGACATCATATCCGACGCCGCCGACAACGACACCCTGCTCTCACCTGCATTCGCCCAACGCATGGAAGCTCTGACATCGGCCGGACACTTCGCCATGGTCATCGTGCCCGATCCCGACCGCTTCGACGAACTGCGCGCCCTTGCCTGTTCGCCCGACGCAGCTTTGCTACTGATCGTCGGCCGCGACACCGCCGACCGTCGCAGCCTGATACGTCAGCTCGACGGTTTCGACCCCCAACACGTAGTCATTGCCATCGCCGAGTCATGAAGATAGCTGTAGCAGGCACCCGCGGATTCCCCGGCATACAGGGAGGAGTCGAAACCCACTGCCGGGAACTCTACCCGCGAATAGCGGCTATGGGAGCCGACGTGACGGTGATGTGCCGCCGCCCCTACATGTCGCCCGACGCCGGGGGCGCCTACCGTGGCGTGCGCCTCGACACCATCTACTCGCCGCGACGCCAGTCGACTGAAACCATCCTGCATACATTTCTGGCCGTCGTCAAGGCACGAATGGCCGGAGCCGACATAATCCACCTCCACGCATGCGGTCCGGCTCTCATGGCCCCGCTCGCACGCCTTCTCGGCATGAAAGTGGTCACCACACTCCACGGCCACGACTACAACCGGGTCAAATGGGGACGCATGGCCCGCATGGCACTGCGCCTGGGAGAGCGAGCCGCCATGAGAGCGAGCAACGCCGTCATATCTATCTCAGAGCCGATCACAGAGTCGCTGACCGCACACTACGGCACACGCACCCGCCTGCTGACCATACCCAACGGCGTGAACCCTCCCGACGCACCCTCGGCAGCCGACCGCGAATGGCTGTCGTCGCTCGGACTGACTCCGGGGCGCTACGTCGTGGCCGTCGGACGCCTTGTGCCCGAAAAAGGCCTCCACACCCTTATAGAAACCGCGTCGGCACTGCGCGAGGCCGCCCGACTGCGCATCGTCGTGGCCGGAGGAGCTGACCACCCCACCGCCTACTCGGCCGCGCTGACAAGGCTTGCAGCCGAAAGCGGAGTGGTCATGACAGGCGCCGTCGACCATGCGCGCATCAACGCGCTGCTGGCCGATGCTGCCCTCTTCGTCATGCCATCGCTCCACGAAGGACTCCCCATAGCGCTCCTCGAAGCCATGAGCCACCGACTCGACGTAGCGGTGAGCGACATCGAATCGTGCCGACTGCCTCAGCTCGCGCCCGGCGACTTCTTCCCACCGGGCGACGCCGCCTCTCTGGCCGCACTCATTATCGACAAGACATCACATCCGGCGCCACGCAGCTACGACCTCACCGACTACGACTGGGACCGCATAGCCGCCTCCGTACTCGACCTCTACCGCTCACTCTGACACCCGACAGAGCCACAGTTCTCCCCCTGAACTGCATTCGGCCTATCCCCTACTGCGGACATAGCCACATTGTCATGGCTCCCCATTTTTCACTCCATCAAAAACCGATCGGCAATCACGCAGCAAGACAGCCAATCGGCCACAAACGCAGCCTATTGACCACCAACGCACTGTAGGGATGCACCACGGTGCATCCGCCGCACAATCCTTCAACCAGATGCAGGGTCGTAGACCACGCGGCTCCTGATATTCAGCTCAGTTCTTGGGATCGAGCGAGAATGAAAAGAAAGTGAAGATCGTTTCCTCCTCGTCGCTGTCAGGCATACGGCGCACGCCGTAATAACGGCCGTCATGCTTGCCTAAAATCTGGAAATACGCGGGCATCTCAGCCTCGGCGATCAGATCGGCGTCCTTGTAGGCCTGCACGACCGTGCGGCCGCTCTCATTGTCGAGCACTACGCTGCGCAGCAATATATCGTCGTCTGCATCATAATACAGTCCGGTGCTTAAGCTTTTGGAAGACCTCTCTTGCTTGAAGTCGTCCCACTCAGTCTTGAAGTCGTAGAGAAACTTGCCCGAATATTGCCGGTCGGCGCCGGGAGCGTCGTAGCCGAACTCATATACCACCCCGTCGGGATACTCCATGCACTGTATCAGCGAATCCTCCGCGAAGTTGACGAAATAACGCCCTGAACCGGCGGCGGGAGCCACGCTGTGACTCACGAAATAGCGCGACGGATATTTGGCATAGACCTCAGGCAGATGACCGAAAAGCGTATCGAGCTGCGCAGTGCGCGGATTGAAAGCGCCCAGAGTGCGGGCCGATGCGAAATGTTGGGTCGGATCCGGCGCTTTCGTTTCATCGAGCATAGGATCGACCGGAGCGAGAAGCACCGTATCGCCGACCATGATCAACTCTTCGCCGGTCACGGCATATTTGTGTGGATCTCCATAAACCACGGCATCGGAGGTATCAGCGATGCGCTGTATGCCGACACGTCCGTAACGGACCAGTGAATCCCGTGCCGGATAAAATCCGTAGATGTCATATTCACGCGAAAAGACTATCCACATCGGCTCCGGCGATCCTATCACGGGGCATGCACGGTCGAGCGAGTTTATTTCGGTCGGACCTCCGCCCCGGCCGAAGAAAGCTCTCACGGAGTCGCCGCTGGCCGCGCTATAGGCCGTCACTCTGGCATCCTTCACATCGGCGAAGCATATCAGCGAATCGTACATGAAGAAATTGCCCATTCCGCTCGTCAGGTTGCTCACCGTCAGCGAGTCGATCCGTCCTATCTCATGGG
>JAIDKJ010000057.1 GCA_029051835.1 Paramuribaculum sp.
CCCTTAATATTTAACTCAACCAACTGAAACGTTATGAAGAAAATCTCCCTTTTAGGCTTAGGGCTCTTCACCGCAATGGCTGCCACAGCACAGACCAACGTGGTCAACGACGCCAAGCACATGCTCGATCAGGCCAAGCCTGACTATGCAGCAGTGCAGAAGACCATCCAGCCGGCTCTTCAGGACCCCTCGACCGCCAATACGGCCATGCCCTGGTACATCAATGGCAAAGCAGGTTTCGGACTCTTCGACAACGCATATATGCAGGAAGCACTCGGCACACAGCTCTCTGCCGACCAGAAAAAGACTGCCGGCATAGGACTGCTTGACGGCTACAACTCCTACATGAAAGCGCTACCCCTCGACGTTGAGATCGACAAGAAGACCGGTGAGCCCAAACTCGACAAGAAGACAGGCCAGGCCAAACCCGGCAAGCTCGCCAAAGAGATGGTCAAGACAATGAAGGACAACTATATCTCCCTCAAGACCGGTGGCATCTACCTCTTCGACGTGCAGGACTACAGCGGAGCTTACGACGTTTGGGAAATGTACGTAAACCTCCCCTCCAACCCTGTTCTCGGCACTGACGCCCCCAAAGCTGAAGCCGACACACTCGTCGGACAGATCATGTACTACCAGCTGCTCGCCGCACTCTCCAGCGACCGCAACGCCGAAGCGCTCGCCAAAGTGCCGCAGATCGAAAAGACCGGCTACAAGAACATCGACGTATACGTCTACGGCATAGAGGCCGCACGCCGCCTCAACGACTCTGTGGCACAGCTCGACCTCGCCAAGCGCGGATATGCTGAATACGGCACACAGAACGTTTCGTTCGTAGGACAGCTCATCAACGAACATCTTCAGCAAAACGACTTCGACGGATGCTACAAGCTCGTCAACGAAGCCATTGAAGCCACACCCGACACGATGTCGACCATCAAGAGCCAGCTCTACGACATCCTCGGCGTCATCTATGAGCAGCAGGACAAGAACGACGCTGCCATCGAAGCCTTCGACAAGGCCATCAGCCTCGACGAAACGCAGGGCAAGAACTACTACGACAAGGCTCGTGTGATCTATAACAATGCCGTGAAGATCGACGAATCGCTCGTTGAAGCTCCCGAAAGCGAGCGCAAAGCCAAGGTGGATCCTCTGCTGCTCGACGCCGCAAAGCTGTTTGAGAAAGCCTACGAGATCGACTCCACCAACCTCACCAACATACCGTCGATCCTCTACCGCCTCTACTACCGCCTCGGAGCAGGATATGAGGAACAGGCTGAAACATGGAAGGACCGCTGATAAGTACACCAGCTGTCAAATAGACACCTGACAATATCCCCGGCCGGACACCCGCAAGAGCGTCCGGCCGGATCTTTTATATTTTCGCGGGAATATATCCCCGACCGGCATCCTTTTGACGGAGCGACTGTTGGCTGTCTCGCGAAAAAAATGTAACTTCGCATCGGATAATACCATAAGCAGAAAATACTTATAGCAAATAACCCAAAAAGCCCTTAAACATGAAAATACTGACATTGGCGGCGCTCGCCGTCCTGTTGGGCATGCCGGCCGCCAACGCCCGTACGGTCGACGTCACGCCGCTACCGGCCCAAGTCACGGTTGCCGACGGCAATATGATCATCACGTCCGCCACATCGCTTGTGATAGACGCACCGGCCGAGGATGCCGCCAGACTTCGCGACTATGCCGACACCGAATGGCGACGTTTCGCTCCTGCAGGGAAAAAATCACCGACAGCCATCGAGCTGAAGACCGTAAAACGACTTGACGGAGTGGACTCACCCGAAGGCTACCGCCTCACCGTCACACCTCGCGCCGCCACCGTAGAGGCCACCACCGGCGCAGGACTCTTCTACGGACTCCAGACACTTATACAGCTCGCCGACAGCGGCGACACCATACCGGAAGTAGCGATAACCGACTCGCCACGCTTCGGCTACAGAGGCATGATGCTCGACATATCGCGACACTACCGCGACAAGGATTTCATCCTCAAGCAGATCGATGCGCTCGCACGGCTCAAGATCAACCGCCTCCACCTGCATCTCACCGATGCGGCCGGATGGCGCATTGAGATCAAGCGCTATCCGCGCCTGACCGAATATGCGGCATGGCGACCCGAACTCACATGGAAGGAATGGACCGACGGAGGAGCACGATATGCCGAAGCATCCGATTTTAATGCCCACGGAGGATTCCTCACACAGGACGACGCGCGCGAGATCGTCAGATATGCCGCCGACCGCTACATCACGGTAATACCCGAGATCGAAATGCCTTCGCACTCCGAGGAACTCACAGCCACATTCCCCGAAATATCCTGCACACACAATCCCAAAGGCGAGCCCGACGTATGCGTCGGCAACGAGCAGACATTCGAAATACTCCAGAACATACTCGACGAAGTGATGGAGATCTTTCCCTCGGAATACATCCATATCGGAGGCGACGAAGCATCAAAAAAAGCCTGGAAGGAGTGCGACCTGTGCAGCAAACGAATGACCGAGGAAGGGCTCAAGGATGTTGACCAGCTCCAGAGCTACCTCATACACCGAATAGAACAATATCTCAACTCCAAAGGACGCTCGCTCATAGGCTGGGACGAAATCATGGAAGGCGGCCTTGCTCCGAATGCCACCGTCATGTCGTGGCGCGGCACCGAAGGCGGCATCAAGGCGGCCAGAAGCGGCCACCAGGCAGTGATGTCGCCCGGGGGCTACTGCTATCTCGACTCCTATCAGGACGCACCCGCCACACAGCCCGTGGCCATCAGCGGCTATCTGCCGCTGGAGCGCGTCTACTCCTACGATCCCGCTCCCGACAGCCTCGGCACCGACGTCACACGATGGATCACAGGCATACAGGGCAACCTCTGGACTGAATACGTGCCCACAGCCCAGCATGCCGAATACATGCTATGGCCCCGCATGATCGCCATAGCCGAGATCGGATGGACACCGCAGGCACTGCGCTCGTGGGACTCGTTCCGACCGCGCGCCCTCAAAGTGGCCGACAACATGCGTAGCCACGGCTACACCGTGTTCGATCTCCGCGGCGAGGCCGGCAACCGCCGCCAGTCGACACGCCCGGCAGAACATCTCGCCCGAGGCAAAAAAGTCACATACAACGTACCCTGGTGGAGCAACTACAACGCCGCCCGTGAAGCCACTCTGACCGACGGACTGCGCGGAGGATGGAGCTACGGCGACGGACGCTGGCAGGGATTCCTCCACCGTGGCGACCAACGTGTCGACGTGACCATCGACCTTGAGAAAGTCACCGACATCACCTACGTAGGAGCCGACTTCATGCAGATCACCGGCCCCGGCGTATGGTTCCCCTCCAAAGTGGAGATCTCCGTTTCCGACGACGGCAAGAATTTCACCACAATCACCACCATCTAACAAAAGCAGAAGGACTCCACCGGACTCTCATTCAAAGAATTTTCCTGGAGTGGCAACGCCAAGGCACGCTACGTGCGCTACTGCGCCACATCAACCGAAGGATGCCAGTTCACCGACGAGATCATCGTAAGATAATACCGGCTTAAACAAACACATCTCCGTCCCTCGCGCAACCATCGCGGGGGACGGATTGTTTTATACCAAACCGCTTAATAATTCCGTCTATGATCACCATAATCTACGCCCATCCCGATCCGGCAAGCTTCAACCACGCCATATTGTCAGCCATCACCGACATGCTCACCGACCGAGGCGACGACTATCAGGTCATCGACCTTTATGCCGACGGATTCAATCCCGTAATGACACGCGATGGACTCGCCGCAATCACCTCCGACCACATTGCCGACCCTCTCATTGAGCGCTACACTACAATGCTGCAGCGCACCGACCGCGCCATATTCATCTTCCCGATATGGTGGGGCATGATGCCGGCCATGCTGAAAGGCTTCATGGACCGGACATTCGTCAAAGGACGCATCTACGACATTACCGACAATGGCGAGATCATGCCATGCCTCTCTGTCGGGCGCACCCTTATCGTCACTACGTCGGAGGGGGATTCAGTTGATTTCAGCCCCTTTGTCAGCGGCTATCTCGCGCCGATGATATTGGAGCCGACAGGCTTCGGCGGCTGCCGGTGGCTCAACTGCGCTCAGGCCGATACCGGATCAAACGATCTGCGCCGCAACTTCATCGGAGAAGTATTGAAACAAATCTGACCGTCAGTTGTTTTTCACGCCACTGCCATACGGGCGCGGCGACGACGGGCGGCCTGCAGCCAGTAGGCTACAGCCACCGACATCAGAGGACTCAGATAGTTGAACACGCACATCGGCGCATATGCGAGCGTCGACACTCCGAGCACCGTCGACTGCGCCATGCCGCACGAATTCCACGGTATCAATACCGACGTCACTGAAATCGAATCCTCCAGAGCGCGACCGAGCAGCTGCGGCCGCTCGCCAAGCCTCCGGTAGATATTACGGTAGATATTGCTGCCTATGATGATCGACAGATACTGGTCGCCGGTGGCACTGTTGAGAAACAGACCGCTTCCGACAGTAGCACCCACAAGATGCCCGGTCGATTTCAGATGTCGGGCGAAACTCCGCGTTATAGAGCCGAGCATTCCCGAGCCGAGCATCACGCCGCCGAAAATCATCGCACTGCCCACGAGATACACCGTCGGGAGCATCCCTTCCACGCCGCCGGTGGCCACAAGCGGATCAAGGAGTTCCGAGCCGGTCGACACCTCGGTGGAACTCAGCAGCACTCTCGCTCCCACCGCCACACCGGCCATGAAGCCACTGTCGCCGCCCGAAAGCATCTCGACAATCTGTGGCTGACACACAAACATCACCGCAAGAGCCACCACAGAGCTGACGGCCAGCGTCAGCGTAGTGCCCGCGCGCATGGCGAGCAACGCTATGGTCAGCAGCGGCACCAGCGCAAGCCAAGGCGAAATATTGAACGTCGACGTGATCGCATCGCATATATCCACCTGATCGAAACTGCCGCTGACACCCGACAGCAACCCCACACAGGCAAATACCGCCAGCGCGATGGCCATTGCCGGCACAGTCGTCACCATCAGCGAACGTATATGGCTGAACAGTTTTACGCCCGTCGAAGAAGCAGCCAGAACCGTCGTATCGCTAAGCGGCGACACCTTGTCGCCGAAATAAGCGCCCGAGATAACCGCACCGGCTATCCACGCCTCGTCATAGCCCATCACGGTACCGATGCCCATGAACGCCACTCCGATAGTAGCGATCGTGGTCCACGACGTACCGCTCATCACCGACACCACAGCCGAGATAGAGCAGGCCAGAAAAAGGAACATCACCGGATTGAGCATCTTCACCCCATAGTAGATCATCCCCGGCACAACCCCCGACAGCATCCATGTGGCGCCTACAGTGCCTATAAACACCAGCACCGGCACCGCCGGAAATATCTGCCTTACGCTCTTGCGCACGCCGAGCATCAGCACCTTCCGCCCTCGCGTAGTGGTGAGCAGCGTCAGAGCCACACACACGGCCGAAGCGCCCAGCAGCAACTTATAGCCCATCGAGAGCACATCGGAAGCGCCGCGGGTCAGTATCACCACCGCCAGAGAAATCAAAAGAACCAATATGGGAATCAACGACACACCAAGTGTCGGATTATGCGTTATTTGACTGTGTGTAAATTTCATTTCGTATTTTTATTCGTGCAAAATTACACTTTTCCCTCCTCCCCTGCAAATTTCCCCTTATAAAAATTCAAAAACAGATACAAAAACGCAAAAAAACATGACGGCGCGCCGGAATCATCGTTCCGGCACACCGTCGTTATTCTGCATCGCCGGCCAACTACAGCAGATCCTTCAATGCATCCGCATTCAGCCGGCTTCGGCTATTATGTTTATTTCAGCTGCGACTGCGGATCGAGGTTGGCTGCCTCGATATCCTTGTAGTAGCGGTAGGTGCCCACCTTCAGCTCTTCGCAAGCAGCCTCGTCGGCCACGATGAGCGCCTTCTCGTGCATCTGGAGAGCCGAGATGGTCCACATCTGGCTGATACCGCCCTCCACACCGTGGTGAAGCGCGCGGCTCTTGTTGTGGCCGTTGACGATCAGCAGCACGCTGCGGGCCGACATGATCGTGCCCACGCCTACGGTCAGAGCTGTCTTCGGCACCAGATCGACGTTGTTGTCGAAGAAGCGCGAGTTGGCTATGATGGTGTCGCGTGTCAGAGTCTTCATGCGTGTGCGCGAAGTCAGCGACGAACCCGGCTCGTTGAACGCGATATGTCCGTCGGGGCCTACGCCGCCGAGGAACAGATCGATACCACCGTAGCTCTTGATCTTCTCCTCATAGCGACGGCACTCCTCGGCGGGATCCTCGGCATTGCCGTTGAGGATATTGACATTTTCGCGGGGAATGTCGATGTGGCTGAAGAAGTTGGTCCACATGAAGGTGTAGTAGC
>JAIDKJ010000058.1 GCA_029051835.1 Paramuribaculum sp.
GGGGGGCTCGGAGATTGTTATACGCGCCCGGCCTCCGGCAGCGTTATGTCGAGCACTGACTGGTCGCGACGGAGCGAGGCGAACTGCGGCTTCTCCTCATCGGTGCTCTCACCGATCTGAACCACCGGGCCGAAACGGCCTATCTTCACGTAGACATTGCGTCCGGAAACCGGATCCTGTCCCAGCAGACGTTCGCCCACACGGTGTTCGAGCCTCATGTCGGAAGCCTGTTTCACCTCCGGATGGAACACGTCGTAGAAATCGCCGATCTCGCTGCTCCACTCGGCATCGCCTTCGGCGATCTTGTCGAACCGCTCCTCCACTTTGGCTGTGAAGTTGTAGTCAAGCACGTTGGGGAAGTATCGTGTAAGGAATTCATTGACTATCGTGCCAGTATCGGTCGGTATCAGCTTGCCGCGGTCGGAACCGGTGTTCTCGGTCTTTTCGGTGCGGGTGAGCTTGCCGCCGGCCATATCAAGCACCACGAACGAACGCGGCTCGCCCGATCGTTCACCTTTCTCGATATACTCGCGCTGCTGTATGGTGGAAATGGTCGGAGCGTAGGTCGACGGGCGTCCGATGCCCAGTTCTTCCATCTTTTTCACGAGCGATGCCTCGGTGTAGCGCGGAGGTGCCTGTGTGAACCGCTGAGTGGCCTCGATAAGAGTGGCGCTGAGGGCTTCTCCTTTAGCCACCGGCGGCAGAAGAGTCGATCCGGGAGCGGCCACATCATTGTCGTCATCTGTGCCCTCTATGTACAGACGGAGAAATCCGTCAAACTTTATCACCTCGCCCGATGCCGTAAAATGGCCGTCGACTCCCGGAGCCTCTATCTCCACTGTGGTCTTTTCGAGTTCGGCATCGGCCATCTGCGAGGCTACCGTGCGCTTCCATATCAGCGAATAGAGGCGCTGCTCGTCGGCATTGCCGGGGATAGTCTGCCGGTCGACATAGGTAGGACGTATGGCCTCGTGAGCCTCTTGCGCTCCCTTCGACGAGGTGTGGTAGGTGCGGCGTTTGAGATATCCCTCGCCCATAGTACTGCCTACCACTTTCGCTATGGAGTTAAGGGCGAGTGTCGACAGATTGAGAGAGTCGGTACGCATATAAGTGATATGTCCGGCCTCATAAAGATGCTG
>JAIDKJ010000059.1 GCA_029051835.1 Paramuribaculum sp.
ATTTTCACATTTTACATATCCCATTATTTATATTTCCGGTTGATAGTATCATGGAATTTTACTAATTTCGCCAAAAATTCAAGAGATTCCCGACATGGCAGAAAACCCTCTACTTGACAAGCTCGACGGCATTGAATCGCGCTTCGAGGAAACAGCCACTCTCATCACCGATCCGGCCGTGATCGCTGACAGAGAGCGATATGTACGTCTGTCAAAGGAATACCGCGAACTTCAGAAACTCACCGAAGCCGCACGGCAATACCGCACAGCTCTTTCGGATCTTGACGATGCCAAAAGCATCATAACGTCAGAGTCGGATCCGGAATTGCGTGGATGGGCGAAAATCGAAATAGCCTCTATTGAGCAACAGCTACCTGAACTTGAAGAAACGATAAAATTGCTGCTCATACCGGCTGATCCGGCCGACAGCCGCAATGCCATATTCGAAATACGTGCCGGAACGGGCGGAGATGAAGCCGCATTATTTGCCGGCGACCTGTTCAAAATGTATGTGCGCTACATCGAGTCGCGACACTGGGCCGCCGAACTGCTGTCGGCCAGCGAAGGCCCTTCGGGAGGCTTCAAGGAGGCCATCATAAGAGTGACCGGCGACAACGTCTACGGCACGTTGAAATACGAAAGCGGTGTACACCGTGTGCAACGGGTGCCGGCCACCGAAACACAAGGCCGCATCCACACATCGGCCGCCACCGTGGCTGTGTTGCCTGAAGCCGAACCGTTCGACGTGGTCATAAACGAAGGCGAAATCAAGTGGGACACATTCCGCAGCGGAGGAGCCGGCGGACAGAACGTCAACAAAGTGGAGTCGGGAGTGCGGCTCCGCTACCCATGGCGAAACCCCAATACAGGCGAAACCGAAGAAATTCTGATCGAATGCACCGAAACGCGCGACCAGCCAAAAAACAAAGAGCGGGCGCTTTCACGGCTACGCACCTATATCTACGACCGCGAACGTCAGAAATATGACGACGACATAGCCTCGCAACGCAGATCGCTGGTGTCGACCGGCGACAGATCGGCCAAAATACGCACCTATAACTTCCCGCAGGGGCGCATGACCGACCATCGTATCAACTTCACATCCTACAATCTCCCTGGATTTATCGATGGCGACATACAACACTGTATCGACGCTCTCATCATAGCCGAAAACGCCGAAAGACTAAAAGAATCTGAATTATAACCATAACACCGATTATATATGACACGCAAACAACTGATCGACAACATAAAGAGCAAACAGTCATTTCTCTGCGTAGGGCTTGATCCCGACATCAAGAAAATACCGCAGCATCTGCTTGCCTGCGAGAATCCCCTCTTTGAGTTCAACCGACAGATAATCGACGCCACCGCCCCTTATGCAGTGGCCTACAAGCCCAACCTCGCATTTTACGAATCTCTCGGCACTGAAGGATGGATCGCATTCGAAAAGACCGTCAACTATCTTCGCGAGCACTACCCCGATCAATTCATCATCGCCGACGCCAAGCGAGGCGACATCGGCAACACATCACGCATGTATGCCCAGAGCTTCTTCGATCATCTTGGAGTAGACGCTGTGACCGTCGCTCCATACATGGGCGAGGACAGCGTCACACCTTTTTTGGGCTACGAGGGAAAGTGGGTCGTACTTCTTGCTCTCACATCCAACAAAGGATCACACGACTTCCAGCTGACAGAAGACACCGACGGCACTCGCCTATTCGAAAAAGTGATCACGACCTCAAGCCGATGGGCATCTCCCGAAGCTATGATGTATGTGGTAGGCGCCACACAGGGACGCATGTTTGAGGACATACGCCGTCTGGCTCCCGACAATTTCCTGCTGGTGCCCGGAGTCGGCGCGCAGGGAGGAAGCCTCGAGGAGGTATGCCGCTACGGCATGACCGCCGACTGCGGCCTTCTGGTCAACTCGTCGCGCGGCATCATCTTTGCGTCTGACGGCCCCGATTTCGCCCAAAGAGCTGCCGAGGAAGCCAAAAAACTTCAACAGCAGATGGCCGAAGAGCTCAAAAAGTTTTCAGTTTAAGAAAACAATAAGTATATTTGCCACGTAATACAAACCATAACCGAAACGACAAACTAAAAACTATATCTATGACAATCGACAATTTCAACTTCGACGGCAAAAAAGCCATCGTACGCGTTGACTTCAACGTTCCCCTTGACGAGAACGGCCACATCACCGACGACACACGTATCCGCGGCGCCCTGCCCACCCTCAACAAGATACTCAGCGACGGCGGAAGCC
>JAIDKJ010000006.1 GCA_029051835.1 Paramuribaculum sp.
GCAATCTCAATGCCGCCCGTCGGGCCGGCCTGAAGGTCGGGGCATATCATTTTTTCCGTTTCGATTCGTCGGGCTAGCTTCAGGCGCTCAATCTGCTCCATTCGGTCAGAGGGCGTCATATCGATTTGCCGCTGGTGATCGATATCGAGGAGTGGACCAATCCGGTCAACCGCTCGACCGACCAGACTGTCGGACGCATCAAGGAGATGGCCGAGGAGTTGCGCGCCGAAGGCTACCGGGTCATGCTCTATACCAACAAGGACGGTTACAGCCGCTATGTCGAGGGACGTCTTGGACACTATCCGCTCTGGATATGTTCGTTCACGCCGCTCGATGACGATACCGACTGGACGATGTGGCAGTACACTCATCGCGGCACTCTTAAGGGGATCGACCGTCTGATTGATCTCAATGTCTATCGTGGCACAAGGGAGCAGTGGGACAGTCTGACCTCTGTGCGCCGCGAGATTCCGGCGCCGGTCAGGCTGCAATATTCCGGCCTTTCCGACGTTAATCATAATGATGCCGGAAAATGACAGCCGGCATACGGCCTGAATGATGAAGCATATTCATGTGGATAAGATAAAACAGGATAGATATTTGCATACATTGTCGACCGTGGCGCACGATATGTTGCGACGCGTCATGCTGCTCGTGGCGGTGCTGGCGGTTCTGCAATGCGGCACGGCTCACGCTTTTGACCTGACGGCTTACGCCGACACTTCGGCGCTTGCATCGGGCCGATGGGTCAGGATCAGCGTCGGACAGGAGGGTGGCATGCAGTTCGTGAGCTACAGCGATCTCCGCAAATGGGGATTCGCCAGCCCCGAACGTGTCAGTGTGGCCGGATATGGCACTCTGACCGATGTCGACCACCTTTCCGAAGCCTCCTACATCGATGATCTGCCTCAGGTGCCGGCCATCCATGCCGGTGGTGGAATATATTTCTATGCATCGTCCGCTTCGCGTAGAGTTGTCGGCGATGCCGGGCATGTACTTTCTGTCGTCAATCCCTATGTGGTCAGGCCATGTTACTTTCTAACTGATTCACGCACCCCCGTGGAGCCGGCTTCTGAAGGCATAGCCGATGGGCCGGCGCAGCCGCTGACCGAGTTTGTGTCGTCCGTAAGGCATGAAACGGATATGGTCAGCTACGGCCAGTCGGGACGCGAGCTCGTGGGCGAGGATTTCCGGCTGACACCTTCGCGAGTGTTCCGGCTCGACCTTCCCGGCCACGTCGATGGGACGGAGGCATGGGTGAGGGTGCGCTTTGCCTCGCGCACAAGTGCGCAGTCGGCCGTTGTGCTCACTGCGGCCGGACAGCGGCTTGATGCCGACGGCGCTCTGCCGGCTGTGACCGGCAACAATTACGGCTGTCTGACCGATATAGAGGCTGTGGTCACTCCAGCCGACGGTCGTATCGACCTCGGGATCACGTTTGTAGGCATGGGTACAGTCTACTCGGCCAATCTCGACCGTATAGATGTCAACTATCGTCGCCATATATCTATCGCCTCGGAGCCGATCGTGTTCACATCGGGGCGTCCGTCAGTGCGTCTGGAAGGCGCTACGTCGGCTACCCGCGTGTGGGATGTCACCGATCCGGTTCATCCTGTAGCTTTGAATGTGGCTGTCGACACCGACGGGGCGGTGTGGACCAATCCGTTCATGGGCGAACGGACATATGTGGCATGGAACGCCGGCGTGTCGTTGCCCTCCCCGGAGTTTGAGGCCGTCGTGGCGTCGCAGAATCTTCATTCTGCGGCCGTAGCCCCCGACATGGTGATCATCGCCCCCCGCGAACTGCTGGCAGCTGCCCGACGTCTGGCCGAGCTGCACGAACGATACGATAGCCTCGTGACTTTGGTCGTTGATCAGGAACATGTGTTCAACGAATTCGCCTCAGGCACGGCTCATCCTGCCGCATTCCGTCATTATCTCAAGATGCTTTATGACCGGGGCAAGGCTTCGGGGCGCAACTTGAAATACGCGCTTATGATGGGGCGTGGATCGTTCGACAACCGCCGGCTGACAGCCTCCGTCAGCTCTTTGCGTCAGCCGTTGATGCCTATTTGGCAGAGTGCGGAGAGCATGAGCGAACTCGGATCATATACTACCGACGACTGTCTTGCCCAGCTTGAGGATAACGCCGGTCTGCGTCCCGACTCCGATCCCTACAGCATAGCCGTAGGCCGCATCACGGCGCGTTCGGCGGCCGAGGCGTCGGCCTATGTCGGCAAGCTGGAGCGTTACATGCAGCCTTCCGCTCACGGCGCATGGGCGTCGAGAGCCGTAATGCTTGCCGACGACGGCGACGATGCAAGCCACATGCGCCAGAGCGAGGAGCAGATACAGGCGTTCATGTCCACACGCCCCGGCGACGTGCTGCTCTACGAACGGGTCTATCTCGACGCCTATCCTTTGGTTGGAGGCGTCTGCAAGGAGGGTCGCACACGTCTTCACCGGCTTATCGATGACGGCGCCGTATGGTGGAACTATATCGGTC
>JAIDKJ010000060.1 GCA_029051835.1 Paramuribaculum sp.
TGGCCACCATTGCCTGCAACTATATCGGAGTCAAGCCGCAGAACATCCACTTGGTCCGCATGCCCTTCTACGAAACCGGCACCATCAAGAAAGGCGAACTCAGCCAGCGCGATGTCGACATCGTGAAGCAACTGCTCACCGACGTAAAGCCACATCAGATATTCGTGGCCGGCGACCTCGCCGATCCCCACGGCACACACAAAGTGTGCACCGATGCCGTACTCGCCGCTGTCGACGAGCTGAAGGATGAACCCTGGATGAACGACTGCCGTATATGGATGTATCGCGGAGCATGGGCCGAATGGGAAATAGACCATATCGAGATGGCCGTGCCTATCAGCCCCGAAGAGCTGCGATTCAAACGCAACTCCATCCTCAAGCACCAGAGCCAGATGGAGAACGCACCGTTCCTGGGCGATGACGACCGACTCTTCTGGCAGCGCGCCGAAGAGCGCAACCGTGGCACCGCACAGCTCTATCAGAGCCTCGGACTCGCATCCTACGAAGCCATCGAGGCCTTCGTGGAATACCACATCATCCGCGACTAAACGACACTAATTAAACTAAAATCACTCTCCCGGAAGCCGGTTTCCGACAGCTTCCGGGAGTTTTCATGACACAAGCACCTGATGACTGATCTATCACAACTGGCCGACTGGATATGCCTTGACGCCGAATTTGCCGAAGGAGTCGAAATGCTCGAACTTGCGATCATGAGCGGCGACGGACGCATGCTCTACAGTCAGCGTTTCCGACCCGCCACACTGCAGCGGTGGCGCAGCTACCCGCATGGCATCACACCCGAAATGGTCGAGAACGAACCGCTGTTTGCCGAATGCCGGCAGGAAATACAGAGCATCATCGACTCGGCATCGCACGTCATAGGATTTGCAGTGGCCGAAAACGATCTGCGCAAACTTCACCACGAAGGGATCCGCACCGACGAATCGCTCGGCATAGTGGAGATACGCGACTGGTTCTGGATCACACACGGACTTGAAAACGGACTCGACTACAGGCAGAACGTAGGGCTTAACACCTGCTGCCGCGAACTCGGCATAGACATAGACGAATCGCTGGAACACTCCGCCGCCTACGACACCGAATGCACCCTCCGTGCATTCACCGGACTGCTGCGGCTATACGCCGAAAAGCGCGGCATAGCCAACGCCGCAGTCGAAGAGATCGAGCGTCGCTTCGCCGAAGAGTTCGCCGTCGAAAAAGACAAGTACGACCGGGCCAACGGCGCCGGATACTGCTGCATTCTGCGGCGTGGCGACGGACCCTACCAGATGAAGTTCAGCAAAGAGCCTCCGGCATCCGGCCCCGACACAATTGCCGTCGTAGCCGTGGCCAACCGCAAGAAAGCCATGGTGAAATTCAGCCAGATGCTCACCGGCAAGATCCTCTACGGCAACTTCCGTTTCGACCGCCTATCCCGACGCAAGCTCGAAGAGTTCAAAGCCTATACCGACGACTACGAGGCCGACGACGAACAGTTCAATTCCAAACTGCTCCGCCTGGCGGGAAAATTCCGCTGACCGGCCGGTCATCTGTAATCGGCCAGACGTGCCTGCAGGAATTTGCGCGCATAAAATATGCGGCTCTTCACCGTGCCGAGCGGCAGATGCATGTGTTCGGCTATCTCCGAATACTTGTAGCCAGCCACATGCATGGTGAACGGGATGCGGTATCCGTCAGGAAAACTGTTGACCACATCGGTTATCTCACTGGCCAGATATGTGTCCTCGGGCGACGGTTGCAGGCAGTTTTCGGGAGTATTGATCCGGTATAGATCATCGGAAGTGTCCACCACGGTAGCCGATCTCACCATCCGCCGGTAACGGTTGATGAATATATTGCGCATTATGGTGAACACCCAGCCTTTGAAATTGGTATCGTCCTGATACATGTCGCTGCTGTCGAGCACCTTCAGGGTCGTATCCTGAAGCAGATCGTATGCATCGTCGCGGTTTGACGTCAGCACGAAAGCGAAATTCAACAGGTTTTGTTGCAGCCCGAGCAGTTTTTCCCTGAATTTTGCGGTAGTCATAGTCATCCGATTAAGATTCATATTCGTCATCACACCGTCGGATAGTCACCGCCTGAAATCGGAACCGAATCCGATCCGGCTTGGTTATCAACGGATATCTACACTAAAAACCCTGCGCCAATCATTGAGGTTTCGCAGTTTAACATCATTTCATATCCTTTATGTTTCAGCCTCTGAAGCCACTCTCCGACGACATACGGCAATGGATCGCCGACCACTTCACAGCCGACGTTTCGGCGCTTCGCCTCCGTCACCACGGCAACGACGATCTGATGCATGCCATCCTGCAGATCGAAGCACGGCGCAAATGCACCTCCAAGCTTGCCGACACCCTGCGGTGCGACGCATTCCAGTTTCCCGACATGATCGCCGCCGAGCAGTCCACTTCCGACGCTCTCGCATCCATCCATTCGTCCATTCTATGCGATGCCGACACTGTGGCCGATCTCACGTGCGGACTCGGCATCGACTCGTTTCACTTCGCTGCTGACGGACGCAAAGTGACCGCCATAGAGCGACGTCCCGAAGCAGCCGCAGCGGCAATCGCCAACTCCCGCGCCCTGGGACTCTCCGACCGCATCGAAGTGATCAATGCCGACTCCACCGAATGGCTTGCAGCCACGACCGACAGCTTCGACTGCATCTTCATCGACCCGGCGCGCCGCGACAATCTCGGACGTCGCTGCTACAGCCTCGCCGACTGCAGCCCCGACGTCGGCGCACTGCTCCCACTGCTGCGCGCCCACACCGGACGGGTCGTGGTCAAAGCCTCGCCGATGCTCGATGCCGAAGCAGTGGCCCGTCAGCTGCAACAGGTCAGCGACATCTACCTGATCGGCACCGCCACCGAATGCAAGGAGCTTGTGGCGGTAGTGGACTTCAGCCTGCCTGCCGGCACACCGTTCAGACTTCACGCGGTCACGACAGTCCGAGGTGAAATATCCAATATCACCCTCGGAACCGATCCTCACGACGCCGACATGCCCGCTGACACGCCTGAACAGGGAATGATGATCTACGAACCCTATCCTGCCCTGATGAAAGCCGGCCGCTACCGCTGGATCGCCGACCGCTACAAAGTGTCGGCGCCCGCTCCCGACACCCATCTGTTTCTGTCAAGGCAGCGCATCGGTTTTCCGGGAAAAGCCTATGAGATAGTAGAGTCGCTTGATTTCGACAAGCGTACTATCAAAGAGATTGCATCACGGCGCATCAAGGCCAATGTGGCCACCCGCAATTTTCCGCTCGACGCGCCGTCGCTGGTGCGACGGCTCAAGATCAGCGAGGGAGGCGACATGCATGTCTACGGCATCCGTACTTCCGGACGCGGACTCATGCTGCTGCTCTGCCGCCCGTCGGACTGATATACCCCCGCAATAGCGCGCTACCCTTATTTTTTCTGAAACATGCGCGCGATCTGACGCTTGTCGTCGCGCTCCTTGATGGTCTGACGCTTGTCATATTCCTTTTTGCCGCGTCCGATTCCCACCACCATTTTGGCAAGCCCCTTGCCGTTGATAAACACCTTCAGCGGCACCACCGTGAATCCGGCGTCCTTGCCGGCTTTTGCCAGACGCGCTATCTCCTTTTTCTTAAGCAGAAGCTTACGGTCGCGTCGGGCCGAATGATTGTTGTATGACCCGTAGAAATACTCGGCCACATACATGTTTTTCACCCACACCTCGTCGTTGCTGACCAGACAGAACGTATCGCTCAGACCGGCCTTGCCGAGGCGTATCGACTTTATTTCCGTACCGGTCAGCACTATGCCGGCCGTGAACGTTTCGGATATTTCGTAATCAAACCGCGCACGGCGGTTGACGATATTTACTTCGCTGAGTTTCATAGAACAAGATCAAATATAAAGATAATCAGGAATGGCGGGATTATTACCGTAAGTATTGTGAAAATCATGAATTTGCCAACGCTCTCTTCACGCACCGCCATATAGCGGTCGCCGCGCCACAATACGATAGCGGTATAGATGCCCAGAAACAATACCAGGTCTATGTCAAACGGCAGACAGTTCTGCACCAGCAGGCTGAGAGCGAGAAGCGACTGCCCCATGAGCACATATGTGTGATTGCGTTTCTCGCTCGGAATCGAATCGGTGAAACGGTAGATATACGTCGACATGAAATGCGTGGCAATGAAATAGCTGACGAAAAAAGCCACGAATTCTATCACCGCCAGATTGAGAAGCTTCACGAAAGTATGCTCCATATGATACACTCCCTGCAGAAACACCGCAAGCCCCATCATCACTGTCAGCGGGAAAAAACCACTACGCGCCAGCCTTGACGGATCGACGCCCTCCGACGAGATATCTTCCCATCCGCGCGCGGGCGACATTATCAGTTGAAACAATAGTTTTATAAACCTTAACATATCGAAGCACAAAGTTAGTGATTTCGGATGGAATTTAGGGATAATCTTCGTAAATTTGTGGCCGATATTTGAAACCAACATCTATAAAATGATTCAGAAAATCCTTTCAATCTCAGGCCGTCCCGGACTGTTCAAGCTTGTCAACCAGGGACGCAACATGCTGATAGTCGAATCGCTCGCCGACGGCAAGCGCACACCCGCCTATTCCCACGACAAGGTGGTGGCGATCGCCGATATATCAATCTATACCAACGACGACGAAGAACGACCGCTTGTAAAGGTGCTCGAAACCATCAGAGATAAAAACGAAGCCAAGCCCGTCGACGTCAAGGGCATAGGATCTGACGCCGACCTGCGCAAATATTTCGAGAGCATACTCCCGGAATTTGATAAAGAAAGAGTCTACACCAACGACATCCGCAAAGTATTCAACTGGTACAACTGCCTTATAGCGGCAGGCATCACCGACTTCTCTCTGCCCGAGCCCGACAGCGCCGTGGAGGAGGAAACGGAAAAGGAAGCATAACCGCATCGGTGCTACACCTGCATGCCCATGCCCGCAGACGCTTGGAGCATGTCAGGGAACACAATCATACGGGGGGACTCCGGAACACAACATCAGTCCGGGTCCTCCCGATGCTTTATCCGTTACCGCACAGGCATAAACGCCCACTGCACCTGCTGTAGCGGCCGATCCCCCGGCACAAAGTATTGCCGCGCCGATAAACAATCGCGCAGCCTATCGGGTTATTAAAGGGTAACCTGTTTATGAGAGTCTATTCAGATGAGGATGTTTCGAAAAATAGTCTTGTGGATATTGGCGGTATTGCTGTTTATTGTCATAGCAGTGCCGATCGCCCTCTACGTGCCCCCGGTGCAGACATTTGTCAAGGATATCGCTCTGCGGGAGATCAGGAAATCCACCGGCATGGACATAAACGTGGAATCGCTCCGCATAAGATTTCCGCTCCGCCTCGCGCTCGAAAATGCCAGCGTGATCGAAGCCGATGGCGACACCATGCTCCGGGCCGGCGACATCAGGCTGAGCGTGGCCATGCTGCCGCTGCTCAAAGGCGACATCCGGGTCAGCGGCGCACATCTGACTGACATTTTCTATCAGACAGGAGCACCCGACTCGGCGATATGGCTCAAAGCCGACATCCGCGACTTCGATCTCGACGGCGCCGCGATGAATCTCGGCAAAGGCACCATCGACGTTGACCGCGCCATGCTCGACGGAGGCAAGGTCTTCCTCATGATCAACGATAGCGTAGCGCAGCCGTCGGCCACCGACACAGCCGCTGCCTCACCGCTCGTCATCAGGGCGCTTGATATAAGCCTGCGCAACGTCGACTACAGCATGACCATGATGCCGGTGATCGACTCGCTCGGAGCCTCGATTCCAGCCGTCAGACTCCGCAACGGCCTCGTCGACATGGCCACACGCACCATCACAGCCCAAAGCCTCACGGCCGACTCGCTCGACGTGGCCTACATCACGCCATCGGCCGACTATCTCAAGACACACAGCGTCGCTACCGCTCCCGACTCGCTGCCTGCATCAGCCGGCACAGAAACCGACTCTCTGCTCTGGACCATCACCGCCGGCCATATCAACCTCAACGCACGGCGCGCGCTCTACGCCCAACGCGACGCCACGCCCCTTCCCGGACTTGACTTCAACCATATCGAGGCATCAGGGATAGAGATAGCGATCGACTCGATGTTCAATCGCGGAAGCAGCATCAGAGTGCCCCTGCGCAGCTTCCACGCCTCCGAACGCTGCGGCATAGCACTGCGCGCCGACGGCACGTTCGCCATCGACTCCGCATCCACCATGAGCGCCCGTGACTTCCGCATATCCACCGACTTCTCCACCCTCGATCTTGACGCGGAAATGCGGTTCGCCGACGACACGTCAGCACCATCGCCGCTCCGGCTCGAAGCCGATGCGCGCATTGCCCCCGTCGACATCAAAATGGCTTTTCCGGCCATCGCGCCAATGATCGCATCGCTGCCGGCCGGATCCGACCTGTCGCTGAAAACCGATATCGACGGCACCACACAGAGCCTCGACATCAAAACTCTTGAGGCCACTCTTCCACACATCTTCACCATCAGAGCCGACGGCCACATCGACCGGCCGCTCGACATCGACGGCATGGCCGGACGCATCGACATCAAAGGCCGGCTCACCGGACTCAACACCATCAAGCCATCGCTGCTCGACGCCCGGCTGGCACGCACCGTAAGCCTGCCGCCGATATCGCTCAAAGGCCACGCCGACTTCCGTCCGGGACTTATTGCCGGACTCATCAACGCCACCACAGGCAACGGACGAATAGTGGCCGACGGATCATGGCGCCGGAATATCGAAGGCTATCGGGGCGCGATATCGCTCGACCGCTTCCCGGTGGCATCGTTTCTGCCCTCCATGGGCATAGGCGACCTGACCGCCGACATCAGCGCCAAAGGACGCGGATTCGATCCCCTGTCCACATCCACCGAACTTGAAGCCCGAGCCACCATCGGCGCCATACAATACAAGGACAAAGCATACTCTGACATAGATATCGCGATGCAACTTTCGCGCGGAGTAATCAACGGACATCTCGACTCCAACAATCCGGGAGCCGAACTCGGCATCACGTTCGACGGCACCGCATCACGCGAAGGCTTCACATGGAACATCGACGGCGACATCAACTCGCTCGACCTTCTCGCCATGCGCCTGACCGACGAGCAATGCGCCGGCTCGCTCAACATCAGGAGCCAAGGATCGGTCAACGCCGACGCAACGGTCATCGACGCCACCCTGTCGGTGGCCAACCTCGACTGGAATCTCACCGGCCACCGCATCACCGCACCCGTCACCGACATCCGCCTGACCGCTTCCGACTCCACCGTCAACACCGACCTCACATCGGGCGACCTCTCGCTGACGCTCGCCACCCTCTGCGGGCTCGACACTCTCATGGCACGCATGGCAGCGTTGCCGGCCGTGATCGATACCGCCATAGCCCACCGCAACGCCGACATTATCGCCCTGCAACGGGCCATGCCCCCGCTCAACGCCCTGCTGACCGCCGGACCCGACAACATTCTCACCGACCTTCTCGCCGCTTCAGGCACCGGCTTCAGGCATGCCGACATGAGGATCAGCAACGATTCGCTCATGCACTTCAACACCCTTGTCACCGGCTTCCATTCAGGCGACACACGCCTCGACACCCTGCGGTTTGGAGCCGTGCAGCATGGCAAATACCTTGCATTCAACGGAGCGCTCAACAACCGGCCCGGCACACTCGACCAATGGGCCCACGTACGTCTGACCGGCTATCTTGCCGACGACCGCCTCGCACTGCTGCTGAGACAACGCGACATCAACGACCGCGAAGGCTTCTTTCTCGGCGCCAACCTCGCTATAGCCGACTCCGTGGCCACCCTCCGGTTCGTGCCCGGCAGCCCGGTCATAGGCTACAAGAAATGGCAGCTCAATCCGTCAAATTTCATCACCTACAATCTCTACACCCATCATATCGACGCCAACCTCGAAATGGGATCCGGCAAGAGCCTCATACGCCTCTTCACAGATCATCGGGAAGGCACCACCTCGCAGGAGGATCTTATAGTACAGCTCAAGGACATACAGATACAGGACTGGCTGACCATCTCACCGTTCGCACCGCCGGTCAAAGGCTCTCTTGCCGCTGACATGCGCATCAGCGCAGGCAAAAACTCACTCACAGGCACCGGCAATGTCAGCCTCGACAACCTCTACTACGGTCGCGACCGCGTAGGATCGTTCGACATCGGACTCGATGTAGGCACCGACCGTTCAGGACGGCTCACCGCCGACGCATCGCTCAAAGTCGACTCCATCGAAGTGATCACGGCCAAAGGATCGCTCAACGACACGACATCGGCCACACCGTTCCACCTCGACTTCGAGATGATACGCTTCCCGATGCGTGTTGCCAACCCGTTCCTGCCCAAAGATATGGCCCGGCTGTCGGGAATGCTCAACGGACGCCTCGACATCACCGGTTCGCTCAGCCGCCCGGTATTCAACGGATTCCTCGACTTCGACACCACTGCGGTGCGGGTAGGAATGCTCGGCACATCATTCAACTTCTCCGAAGAAAAGATACCGGTCGACAGCTCCATCGTCAGATTCGACAACTTCGCCATCACGGCAGCCAACAAAAATCCGCTGACCATCAACGGCACTGTCGACCTGCGCGACCTCACCGACATAGCCATGAACCTCGGCCTCAAAGCCAAGAACATGCAGATCGTCAACTCCAGCCGGCCTAAAAACTCCGACGTCTACGGCCGTGCATTCATCGACCTCGACGCCACGGTAAAAGGCGACATGAGATACATTGCCGTCGACGCCGACCTCAATCTGCTTCCTGGCACCAACGTCACATACGTCATACCCGACGTCGAATCGGCTCTGGCATCGCAATCGACGGGCGACATGGTGAAATTCGTCAACTTCGCCGACACCACCGCCGCAGTCGAAGCCGACACACTCGCCCGCTCCACCATGATCGGACTCAACGCCACACTGACCATATCGCAAGGCTCTACCATCAACGTCGACCTCTCGGCCGACGGCAAAAACCGCGCGACAGTAGCCGGATACGGCACGCTCGACTACACTATGAGCCCGCTCAACGACGGACGGCTCACCGGACGATTCAACATCAACAGCGGATTTGTCAGATACACGCCCCCAATGATGTCGGAGAAGAAATTTGACTTCGACGAAGGGAGCTACGTGGCGTTCAACGGCGACATGCTCAACCCCATACTCAACATCCATGCCACCGACCGGATGAAGGCCAACGTCACACAGACCGGACAAAACTCCCGTCTGATAAACTTCGACATATCCCTGGCGGTCACCAACACCCTGCAGAACATGAATGTGGCGTTTGACCTCTCCACCGACGACGACATCACCGTGCAGAACGAGCTCGCCTCCATGAGTCAGGAGCAGAGAGCCAACCAGGCCATGAACCTCCTGCTCTACAACACCTATACCGGACCCGGCACAAAGGCATCCACAAGCCTGTCGGGCAATCCGCTCTACTCGTTCCTCACCTCGCAGCTCAACTCCTGGGCCGCACAGAACATCAGGGGAGTAGACATCTCCTTCGGCATCGACCAATACAACCAGACCACCGACGGAGCCAGCTCCACGACCACAAGCTACAGCTACAGAGTGTCGAAAAACCTCTTCAACGACAGAGTGA
Organism: Paramuribaculum sp.; assembly: GCA_029051835.1. Classification (GTDB taxonomy): domain Bacteria; phylum Bacteroidota; class Bacteroidia; order Bacteroidales; family Muribaculaceae; genus Paramuribaculum. Next base: position 9,706 of record JAIDKJ010000060.1, read on the forward strand.
AGATCATCGTCGGAGGCAACTACTCCACCGATGCCGACACCGACGAAAACTTCCAGCAGAACCTTATCAACGATATCGCGTTTGAATATATGCTCAACAAACGCGGCACAATGATCGTGCGCATATTCCGCCACAACGGATATGAGAGCATACTCGAAGGCGAGATCACCGAAACCGGAGTGGGATTCGTCATGCGCCGCAAGATCAACTCGCTCAAGGACCTCTTCAGATGGGCCGGACGCCTGCGCCGCTCGCTGCTCCGCCAGCAAGGATCGCCCGACGTAAAGACACCGGCAGAAACCACCGCCGACACCATCACATCACCCACACCCGACAACAAATGACTATGATCACCCGACACACATTCACGCGCACCCTCTCCGCACTGCTGCTCATAGCCCTCATGGCCTCCTGCTCCACCACACGGCGCATTGCAGACGACGAAGTGCTCTACACCGGCGTCAAAAAAATCGACATCGTAGTGCCCGAAGGACGTAAAGCAGCCCCCGGACTCGACGGACAGGTGAAAAACGCCGTCAACGTAGCGCCAAACAACAGCCTTATCTCGCCATATCTGCGATACCCGTTCCCGCTCGGACTGTGGGTCTACAACAACTGGTCAAACCCGCCACATGGATTCAAACACTGGCTCTATGAGAAGCTCGTGGCAGAGCCTGTGCTCATCAGCGACGTACGCCCCGAAGTGCGCACCAAGATGATCGACGAGATACTCGACAACAACGGCTACTTCAGAGGCACCGCATCCTATCAGCTCGTCAAAGGCAAAAACCCAAAAAAGGCACGCATACTCTACACCGTCAACACCGGACCCGAATATCCCCTCAGCTCCATAGAATTGCTCCCCGACACATCACGGCTCTACCACCTCATCGACTCCGTGGCTGCCGCCGGGACATACCTCCGCCCGGGAAGCCGATACTGCACCGACTCGCTGTCGGCCGAACGGGTCAGGATCACCAACGTGCTCCGAAACCGAGGCTACTACTTCTTCCGCCCCGACTACATCGAATACCTCGCCGACTCCACCATCACCCCCGGAAGCATAGCGCTCCGCATGGCCATCGCCACCAACATACCGCAGGCACTACTGCTCCCCTACCGCACAGGCAAGGTCACCACACGCATCTACCGCAACAAAGGGGGAGGCACACCCGACACCATCATGACCAGGCGCGGCATGGTCATACAGATGCAGCCATCGCGACTGCGCAAAAACCTGATACCCTCCTGTATCGCATTCCGCAACGGACGCACATTCTCCGTCCGCGACATGAACCGCACACAGACATCCCTCTCGCGTCTGGGCATATTCAGCGGCATAGAAATCAACGTATATCCCGACACCACGTCGGCCGAGCGGCAGCTCGACGTCGACATCGCATGCACATTCGACGCACCGCTCGAAGCATCGCTCGAAGTCAACGTCACGTCAAAATCCAACTCCTATCTCGGACCGGGACTCACATTCGGACTCACCAACCGCAACCTCTTCGGAGGAGGCGAACAGCTCTCGCTGAACCTCACCGGAAGCTACGAATGGCAGACCGGACGCGACCGTGGCAACTCGGTGTTCAATTCCTACGAGGTCGGACTGACCACCTCGCTGTCATTCCCGCGGCTTCTCGCCCCGCGCTTTGTGCCGCGAAGCCGGCGCGAAGTCAACTGGACACGCATATCGCTCAACGCCGACCTGCTCAACCGTCCGCACTATTTCCGCATGGCGCAGTTCAACGCATCGTTCAACTACGACTGGCGCCTCAACCGATATGCCTCCAACACGCTCACACTCTATAAGATCACCTACACGAAACTCATCAACACCACCGCCGAATTCGACTCCGTGATGGATGCCAACCAGGCCATCGCACAGAGTTTCCGCAGTCAGTTCATACCCCAGATAGCCTACTCGTTCGTACTCGACCGCCCGATAGGCAACGACAACAACATCAACTGGCAGTTCACCGTACAGGAAGCCGGAGGCATCACCGACCTCATCTACAAGGCAGCCGGAAAGAAAGGCGAGAAGAAACTGTTCGGCACGCCGTTCTCACAGTTCATCAAAGGCCATACGCAGCTCGTCTACAACCGCCGCCTCTACGGCGACCACTGGCTCGTCAGCCGCGTGGCTGTCGGCACCGCACACGCCTATGGCAACTCCAAAGCAGTGCCCTACTCCGAACAGTTCTACGTAGGCGGAGCCAACTCCATACGCGCATTCACCGTCCGCAGCATCGGCCCCGGCAGCTATCAGGTGCCTAAAAACCTCATTAACGGCTATTTTGACCAGACCGGCACCTTCAAGTTCGAATTCAATGTCGAATACCGCTTCCCGATCTATGGCCCGCTGCATGGAGCCGTATTCTTCGACTCCGGCAACGTATGGCTCCTCCGCAACGACCCGATGCGGCCGGGAGGAAAACTCCGCGGATCCACATTCTTCAAAGATCTGGCCACCGGCACAGGAGCCGGACTTCGACTCGACATAGGCATGCTCGTAGTCCGCGGCGACCTCGGCGTCGGCATCCATCTGCCATACGATACCGGCAAGCACGGATATTACAACATGAAATCATTCGGCAACTCGCTCGCCTTCCATCTCGCCATCGGCTACCCCTTCTGACCGCGCCCTGCAACCTTTACACGCATCCACGCGTTATTTATACATAAACATACACCGCACATAACCAAAACAACAACAAATACTATGAGCGAATTCAACGACATCATCAAAGACTCCAAGCCGACACTCGTCGACTTCTTCGCCACCTGGTGCGGCCCCTGCAAACTGCAAGGCCCCATACTCGAACAGGTCAAGGCCACCCTTGGCGACTCGGTCAACATCATCAAGATCGACGTAGACCGCAACCCCGAACTGTCGTCAACATATCATATCCGGTCAGTCCCCACACTCATCGTCTTCGTCAACGGCGAAGCCGCATGGCGCGGCTACGGACTCCATCAGGCCGACCAGCTCGAAGCGAAACTCCGCGAGTTCATCGACAAGGAGAAGTAATCCCCTCATCCGAAACGACTGAAGGCGGTGTGCCGGCTCACGCGAGCCACGCACACCGCCTTCTTATGTCGGATTTGGTTCTATTTCAGTCAGGGTCAGCCGAGGAAGGCCAGTATCAGGCCCTGGGCCGCCACCACTCGGAGGAACATCGTCAGCGGGTAGACAGTCGAATACGCCACTGCGGGAACGTCGCTTCCGGTGCTGCCGTTGGCATAGGCCAGAGCCGGCGGATCGGTATAGCCACCGGAGAACAGACCCATGATATACAGGAAATTGATCTTGTAGATCCCGCGGGCTATGCAGCCCACCACCACGAGCGGAACGAAAGTGATGATGAAGCCCCAGATCACCCACCACATGCCGGTGGAGTTAAACACCGTTTCGGCAAATCCAGCGCCCGATGATATGCCCACCGACGCAAGGAACAGGCATATTCCAAGCTCGCGGAGCATCAGCGAAGCCGACGACGAAGTGTAGGTCACGAGTTTGAACTTGTAGCCGAAGCGCGAGAGCAGTATGGCCACCACGAGCGGACCGCCCGCCAGACCGAGCTTCATGCCGAAGCCAACATTGATCGAACCCACGATGATACCGAAGAGTATGCCTACGAAGATCGTGATGATATTCGGCTCGTTGAGACGCTTCATCGAGTTGCCGAGCTTGTTGGCCAGACGTTCTATATCGTTGATGTCGCCCACTACTACTATGCGGTCGCCCATCTGGAGGCGCAGGTCGGGCGAAGCAAGCAGATCCACACCGGCACGGTTCACACGGGTAGCGTTGAGCTTGTAGGCCGAATGGAGGCGGAGCGAGCCGAGCGTCACGCCGTTGAATTCGCTCTTGGTGATCAGAATGCGGCGCGACACCACCGAGGTCTGATTCTCGTCATCCTCCCAGTTCATTTCGTATGGCACGCCTATCACGGCCTCGAAATTCTCCACATCCTGGCTCGAGATCACCACATAGATCTTGTCGCCAACATGGATCTCGGTCTGCGACGTCGGTATGATTATATCGCCGCCCTCGGCGCGGATCATACGCGATATCACGAAATCCGTCTTAATTATGTCATGGATCTGACGCAGATTCTTGCCGTCTATAAGCTTATTGGTCACCTCGATCGAGATAAAGTCGGGCTTCTGCTGGTTGAGAGCGGCCTCCTCCTCGATGCGCTGTATCTCTTTTTCAGTCCGGATACCGAACAGAGCCTTGATCAGGAACATCGCTCCGATGATGCCGCACACGCCCAGAGGATATGCCGCCGCATAGCCCATGGCCATGATATTGATCGACTCGGGATTGTCGGCTGCCTGCTGGGCCGCGGCCAGACCGGGTGTGTTGGTCACCGCACCCGACATCACGCCCACGAGAGCCTCTATCTGGGTTTCGCCGTCGATATAATATATCGCCAGCACTATAAGCACGTTAAGCGCGATCGCGAGCACAGCCAGACCATTGAGCCTCATGCCGCCCTTCTTGAACGATGCGAAGAAACCCGGACCAACCTGTATGCCTATCGAGAAGATAAACAGTATCAGACCGAACTCTCTGATAAATTTAAGCACCTCGGCGTTCACTACATAGCCCAGATGGCCCATCACAATTCCCACAAACAGCACGAATGTCACTCCCAGCGACACTCCCGCCACCTTCAGCTTGCCCAGAAACACGCCCAGGGCTATCACGAAGGAATACAGGACGATGGTACTGGCAAGCCCGTAGTTACCGGGGCCGAGCAGCGACGTCAACCATGTAAAATCCATAATGACTATTAATTGATTATATATTGATTTATTGTCAGCATCCCTTCGGGCGACGGGCCGGCGGCTCCGTTAGGCAACATGCCGGCATACACGCCGGCACATATTGCACTGACACCCGATGTTTACGGTGTGCAAAGTTACCCATTTTTCGTGAAAGTTTCGTAACTTTGCACAATTCTTATCAACAACCGGCGAAAAATAACCGCAGCTGTCATCAGGCACAGCACACACCGCTGCAGCCACAACAGCTCGACAAAACAGATATTTAGAATCATACATCATGAATATTTCCTACAAATGGCTTAAGCAATACGTGGATTTCGATCTCACACCCGAAGAACTCGCATCGCTGCTCACATCGACCGGACTCGAAACCGGATCGGTCGAAGAGGTTGAGTCGATCCGAGGAGGTCTTCGCGGTCTGGTCATCGGACGGGTACTCACATGCGAGCCCCACCCCGACAGCGATCATCTCCACATCACCACCGTCGATCTCGGCGACGAAACACCCGTACAGATTGTGTGCGGAGCGCCAAATGTCGCAGCCGGACAGACTGTTGTGGTAGCCACAGTCGGCACCAAGCTCTACGACGGCGACAAAGAATTCACCATCAAGCGGTCGAAAATCCGTGGAGTGGAATCGCTGGGAATGATCTGCGCCGAAGACGAGATAGGAGTCGGCACCGCCCACGACGGCATCATAGTCATCACCGGCAAGGACGTTAAGCCCGGCACACCGGCAGCCGAATATTTCGGCCTCGAAAGCGACTTCGTGCTTGAAGTGGACCTCACCCCCAACCGCATCGATGCAGCATCCCACCTCGGAGTGGCGCGCGACGTCGCCGCATGGTTGAGCTGCCACCGCAATCCGGGCGTCAAAGTGACGCGCCCCGACGTCGAGGCATTCCGCTCCGACCGTCCCGACGGCGCTGTAAGCGTCAGCGTCGCCGACACAGCCCTCTGCCCGCGCTACAGCGGAGTCACGATCCGCGGAGTCAAAGTGGCCGAAAGCCCCAAATGGCTGCGCGAACGGCTGACGGCCATCGGACAGCGTCCCATCAACAACATTGTGGACATCACCAACTATATACTTCACGGATTCGGCCAGCCGCTCCACTGCTTCGACCTCGCGAAAATCGACGGCGAACGCATAGAAGTCACCACATGCCCCGAAGGCACACCATTCACCACCCTCGACGGGGTGGAGCGCAAGCTTTCGGCATCCGACCTGATGATCTGCAACGCCACCTCACCGATGTGCATTGCCGGAGTGTTCGGCGGACTCGATTCGGGCGTCACCGCACAGACCACCGACATCTTCATCGAGAGCGCATGCTTCAACCCCACCGCAGTGCGCCGCACCGCACGTCGTCACGGACTCTACACCGACTCATCCTTCCGCTACGAACGCGGCACCGCCCCCACCGCCACCAAGTATATAC
>JAIDKJ010000061.1 GCA_029051835.1 Paramuribaculum sp.
CGCCAAGGCGTGCTTTGCCCGCCATGGCGGGGTTTACAAAGGTGTGCGGTCTACGACCGCTCCCGATGCGGTTGGTTCCTGCCCGGCGGCTATGTCGTTTGCACCGTCCGGTGTAGGCTGCCGTGTTGCGATGCCTGATGCATCGTCCGGCGTGTGCGTCGGTTTCGCCAAGGCGTGCTTTGCCCGCCATGGCGGGGTTTACAAAGGTGTGCGGTCTACGACCGCTCCCGATGCGGTTGGTTTCTGCCCGGCGGCTATGTCGTGTGCACCATCCGGTGTAGGCTGCCGTGTTGCGATGCCTGCTGCATCGTCCGGCGTGTGCGTCGGTTTCGCCAAGGTCTGCCGGGGCGGGTGGGTTACCAGCTGCCGGAGGCGCCGCCGCCGCCGGTCATGCCGCCGCCGAAGCTGCCGCCGGAGAATCCTCCTCCCGATCCGAAGCCGTTGCCTCCGGAGGGTATGACCACTACGGGCGGCTGTCGGCGCGGTATGCGATAGGGTCGGTTGTTCTGGAATCCGCAGTTGCGGCAGGTGTAGACTTTCACTCCCTGACCTTCGCGGGCTACGGTTGGCTGGGTTATCACGCGGTCGGCCGTGAGCTGGCATGCGCGGGCGTTGCATCGCGGACATACGGTGTAGGCCGCGCGGTCGTTGATGTAGGGTATTATGTCGGTTTCGCCACAGGCGCAGCAGAGCCATACGTCGTAGTCAACGGAGTTGATCCGCTCTTCGGTGTCCTGAGCCGGTGTGAGGTAGTCGTTGTCCTTGTCTTCGGGCAGTTTCTCCATCGGTTTGCCGCAGTTGGGGCAGTTGCGGGCATGGTCGCGCACACGCTTCATCTTGCGGTTGAGAAGCCAAAGGATGATCAGCGGCGCTCCTGCTCCAAGAGCCGAGAGGCAGAGGAGCGGCACTCTTATCTGTTTCAGGCTCTGATAGCGCTGCAAGGTCGGCATCCGGCGGGTGGCATGGCTGCGCCAGAGATACAGGGCCAGCGCTATGGCGGTCATGACGGCCGCCATGGTGACGAGCCAGTCGATGAGTCCGGAGAAGTCTTCATCCTCGCGGGTGTGACGCGAGTCGTTGGGGTAGCGCGAGCGGATCTCGTCGGCCACGTCGGGCGCGCCGAGGCGGTCGGCCACTCCGGCTACTGCCGCTATGGTGCCTCCGTCGTAGTCGCCGTTGCGGAATCGTGGCGTCATGTCGTTGCGTATGATCCGGCCGCAGACCGCGTCGGGAAGCGGCCCTTCAAGTCCGTAACCGGTGCGGAGTGTGACGCGTCGGTCGCCCCGCGATATGAGTATGAGC
>JAIDKJ010000062.1 GCA_029051835.1 Paramuribaculum sp.
CGATATGAGCAAAAAATTGGGGTTCACACCCCAAAATTACTAATAATTCTCTATATTTGCCGACAAATAAGCGTCGATTGACGTTAATATTGACAATAATCAACCATTCGGCCAACAATGATACTTGACATAGCATATCTCATCATCGGTCTGGCGCTCATACTTTTCGGCGCCAACTGGCTGACCGATGGCTCAGCAGCCATCGCCCGCCGGTTCGGCATCTCCGATCTCGTCGTGGGGCTTACCGTAGTGGCGTTCGGCACCTCCGCCCCCGAACTGGTCATTTCGGTCATATCGGCCATCAACGGATCGGCCGGAATCGCCATAGGCAACGTAGTCGGATCCAACCTGTTCAACATACTCGTCATCATCGGCGTCACAGCCATGATACGCCCCATAGCCGTCGACCGCTCGGTGATGACCAACGAACTGCCGCTCGTGCTCCTCTCCTCCATAGCACTGCTCGCCATGGGCAACTCGGCCACGCTCGACGGAGCGTCGTCATCGGTGCTGACACGGGTCGACGGGATACTGCTGCTGCTCTTTTTCGCCATCTTCATGCGCTACACATTCGCACAGGCCCGCTCACTCCGTCAGCCACAGGACGACCCCGCCGCCGATGCCGCCGCACAGAAGCCACAGATCTCCATGGCCAAAGCCTCGCTGCTCGTCGTGGCCGGACTCGCCGGACTCATTGCCGGAGGCGACCGCTTCGTAGCCGGAGCCTCAGGCATAGCATCAGCGCTCGGAGTCAGCGACGCCGTCATCGGACTCACCATCGTGGCCATGGGTACATCGCTCCCCGAACTCGCCGCATCCGTCGTGGCAGCCCTCAAAGGCCGCCCCGGACTCGCCATAGGCAACGTCATCGGATCATGCATCTTCAACGCATTCTTCATCCTCGGAATTGCCGCCACCATCCGTCCGCTCCCCTTCGGATCCATCGGCGATGCCGATCTCCTCACACTCTGCGGAGCATCACTCCTCTTCCTGATCTTCGCCCGCTTCTACCGCGTCCGCACCATCACACGCGCCGAAGGCATCATCATGACCGCCATCTACGTAGCCTACACAGCATGGCTCGTGACCATGACCCTGCACTGACCCGGCAATCCGACTCACCGACACATACATACGCAAAGATATGATCACCGACACACTCGTCATAATCCCGGCCCGCGGAGGCAGCAAAGGCATCCCCGGCAAAAACATCAAGCCGCTCGCCGGCAAACCGCTGCTGCTCTATACCGTCGACCTCGCCCGACAGCTGTTTCCCGACAGCCACATTATCCTCTCCACCGACTCCCAGCAGATAGCCCTCACGGCTCGCACCGCCGGACTCCCCGTGCCCTACATGCGGCCGCCGCACCTCGCCACCGACAGCGCCACCACACGAGACGAACTGCTCCACGTCATGGAGTGGGCCGACACACGCGGAAGACCCTCCGACAAAGTATG
>JAIDKJ010000063.1 GCA_029051835.1 Paramuribaculum sp.
CCCCCCCCCCCCCCCCCCCCCCCCCCCCAAACCAACAATGTTAATTGAATGTTTGAATATTTTATCTAATTTTACCGAAAATTGGTAAACCAAAACACCGTGAAAACACAGCCGTGCGAACGAAAAACGCTGTTTTGCAGACCAGTTGAACGAAAGAGATAAATGAAAGTTTAACTTAACCAACCGTAATATAAATCTTATGCCAAAACAGTTGACAAAAGTAATGCTGGCATGCCTCCTTACAGCAGGAGGCTGCTACCAGACTGTCTACGCTCAGCAGGCAGTCAGCGCGTCCCAGACCAATGGGACCTGTACCGGCACCGTGACCGATTCAACGGGTGAACCGATGGTCGGAGCTTCGGTGTTTGTTGTTGGTACAAACAAGGGAACATCGACCGACATCGACGGCCGATTCTCGCTCGCAGGTGTAAAAGAGGGTGCTACTCTGCGCATATCCAGCGTGGGCTATACCCCGATAAATGTGAAATGGGAAGGACAGCCTCTGTCGGTTGTTCTTGCCGATGAAGGCAACCAGCTCGACGAAGTAGTAGTCGTCGGCTACGGTATCCAGAAGAAAGTGAATCTTACCGGCGCTGTCGCCACGGTCAATGGCGACGTGCTCAAGGACCGTCCGCTCACCAATATCGGTCAGGGTCTGCAGGGTGTGATCGGTAACCTTAACGTATCGGCCAACAACGGTGGCGCTCCCGGTGCAACATCGTCGTTCAACGTCCGCGGTACGACATCGCTCAACGGTGGCGGCCCGCTCGTGCTCGTCGACAACGTGCAGATGGACCCCAACCTCGTCAACCCCAACGATATCGAATCGGTGACCGTGCTTAAGGACGCCGCTTCAGCCGCCAACTACGGTGCGCGCGCTGCCAACGGTGTGATTCTTATCACCACCAAGAAGGGTCGCGCCAACGAGAAGCCGACCATCAGCTTCGGTGCGTCGGGCTACTGGTCGCAGGCCGCTATGGAGTTCCATAAGGTCAACTCGCTCCAGTATCTCCAGATGATGAACGGAGCCGCACAGAACGACAACGGTTCGAACTACTTCAATGATCTCGTAGGACAGTATGTAGAGGATTACTTCTACGGACGCTATAACTCGCCCGTATTTGAGGAGCCCGGATCCAACAAGTATCAGTATTGCGGCAACACCGACTGGTGGGACGCTCTCTACAAGACAGCCTTCTCGCAGCTCTACAACCTCAGCATCAACGGCGGTACGGACAAGACCACCTACTACGCTTCGCTGGCCATGACCGACCAGGGAACCAACCGCCGCGGCGCTGACGAAAACTACAAGCGCTACAATGCGTCGATCAACGTAGAGACAAAGCTCAACAGCTGGCTGACCGTCGGCGCCAAGATGAGCAACGCCTACATAACCCAGACCCACCCAACATGATCGGGCAACACGGGTGTGACCAGCATTTCGGGAATGTTTAAGAA
>JAIDKJ010000064.1 GCA_029051835.1 Paramuribaculum sp.
ATGGGCAATCTCGACGCCCCCGAGGAACCGCGCGACTTCCCGCCCGTCTACGGATCGGCCAAGCAGGGCTGGATGAGCGACGACTGGCAGGCGCCCACCGACAACATCACTCCGGTGCTCGACGCCATAATCAAATATATACCCGCACCCACCACTATCGAAGGCCCGGCGCAGATGCTCGTCACCTCGCTCGACTTTTCGAGCTATGTGGGCCGCATAGCCATAGGCCGTGTGCACCGCGGCGAGTTCCGCGAAGGAATGCCCATAGCGCTCTGCAAGAAGGACGGTTCCGTCATCAAGCAGCGCATCAAGGAGCTGCACGTGTTTGAAGGAATGGGACGCAAGAAGGTGCAGAGCGTCAAGAGCGGCGACATCTGCGCCCTCGTAGGCATCGACGGATTCGAGATCGGCGACACTATAGCCGACGCCGAAACCCCCGAAGCGCTCCCCCGCATAGCTATCGACGAGCCCACCATGTCGATGACATTCACCATCAACGACAGCCCGTTCTTCGGCCGCGACGGCAAGTTTGTCACCTCGCGCCATATCGGCGACCGTCTGACCAAAGAGCTTGACCGCAACCTGGCACTCCGCGTCAAGAAAGCCGACCATGAGGATGTGTGGACCGTATTCGGCCGCGGCGTGCTCCATCTGTCGGTGCTCATCGAAACGATGCGCCGCGAAGGCTACGAGCTTCAGGTAGGCCAGCCGCAGGTCATCGTCAAGGAGATCGACGGAAGGAAATGCGAGCCGGTGGAGCTGCTCACCATCAACGTACCCGAGGAATACTCTTCGAAGATGATCGACATGGTCACCCGCCGCAAGGGCGAACTGGTGTCCATGTCCACTCAGAACGACCGCATACACCTCGAATTCAACATCCCCTCGCGAGGCATCATCGGCCTGCGCAACAACGTGCTGACAGCCTCGGCCGGCGAAGCCATCATGGCTCACCGCTTCCTCGAATACCAGCCCTGGAAAGGCGACATCGAGCGCCGCACCAACGGATCGCTCATAGCCATGGAAGCCGGCACGGCCTACGCCTACGCCATCGACAAGCTTCAGGATCGCGGACGCTTCTTCATCTTCCCGCAGGAGGAGGTCTACGCCGGTCAGGTCGTAGGCGAGAACGCCAAGGACAACGACATTGTGGTCAACGTCACCAAGTCAAAGAAGCTCACCAACATGCGCGCATCGGGAGCCGACGACAAAGCCCGCATCGTGCCCCCCGTGGTGTTCAGCCTTGAAGAAGCGCTCGAATACATCAAGGAGGACGAATATGTGGAGGTGACCCCCAACCATATACGTCTGCGCAAGATACTCCTCGACGAGATCGAGCGCAAGCGAGCCGCATCAAGAGCCAATTCCTGAACCATACCGACACTCACCCGACGTGAAAATATCCATGCCCCCCGAAATACCCGCCGAAGTGCAGCAGGCCAAGATGAGATTCGGCATCATAGGCAACGCTCCGGCGCTGACGGCCGCCATAAGCCGCGCAGTGCAGGTGGCGCCTATCGACCTGTCGGTGCTCGTCACCGGCGAGAGCGGATCGGGCAAGGAGTTCTTCCCGAAGATCATACACGCCTTCAGCGCGCGCAAACACGCGCGCTACATAGCCGTCAACTGCGGCGCCATACCCGAAGGCACCATCGACTCCGAACTGTTCGGACACGAAAAAGGAGCCTTCACCGGAGCCATCGGTTCGCGCAAGGGCTACTTTGAGGAAGCCGACGGAGGCACGATATTTCTCGACGAGGTGGCCGAACTCCCGCTCACCACTCAGGCGCGCCTGCTGCGTGTGCTCGAAAGCGGCGAGTTCATCAAAGTAGGCTCGTCGACCGTACAGAAGACCAATATCCGCGTGGTGGCAGCCACCAACGTCGACATGCTCAAGGCCGTCGAGGAGGGACGCTTCCGCGAGGATCTCTACTACCGCCTCTCGACAGTCAACATCGCAGTGCCGCCGCTGCGCGAGCGTGGCAACGATATAATGCTGCTGGCGCGCAAATTCGCGTCGGACTTCGGCGAACGCTACCGTATGCCGGCCGTCACCTTCTCCGACGAAGCGCGCGCGCTGATGACGCACTATCGCTGGCCGGGCAATGTCCGCCAGCTCAAAAACGTCGTGGAGCAGACTGCGCTATTCGATGCCGGACGCGAAGTGACAGCCTCCGACATAGAGCAGTATCTGCCGTCGGGCGGCTCGGTCTACACCCCCGTGCTGGCTTCGTCGCCGTCGCACACCTACGAGCGCGAACGCGAAGCGATCTTCAACATGATATTCCGTATGCAGAAGGAGATCGACGCGCTCCGCGCCGAAATCGAGAAGCGCCCCGCGGCAACGCAGCCTATCGCCACCCCCGCTTCGGAGGTGCTGGATCTCCCACCACTGTCGCTCGTCCACTATCACCCGGTGCAGCGCACAAGCGCCGTGGAGGATATAACAGCCGACGAAATCACCACCTCCGCCACCATCCCGCAACAGTCGCTCACGCTTGAGGACACCGAGCGCGAAACAATCAGGCGCTCGCTCGAAAACAACGGCGGACGACGCAAGGCCACAGCCCGGGAGCTTAACATCTCGGAGCGCACACTCTACCGCAAAATCAAGGAATACGGACTGGAATGACCGTCGACGTCCGTCACAGCAGCGTCATGGCTATCTTGGCACACGCCTCGGCGTCGGCAAGCGCGTTGTGATGATTGTCAAACGGTATGCCTAAGAAATCGGCCAGCGACGGCAGGCTGAACGACGCGCACAGTGTGCGCGGTATGGTTCGTCGCGCACGTTCGAGAGTGCAATAAAAGTCATAATCGGGATAATCTATGCCATAACAGCGGCACACCGCACGCAGACACCCTTCGTCAAAACGTTTGTTATGGGCCACGAGTGGCCTGCTGCCTATGAAGTCGCGCAGCTCAGGCCACACCGCCCAAAAACCGGGAGCATCCTCCGTATCCGCCGGGCCGATGCCGTGGACACATTCCGTAAACCGGCGCAGATAGTAGTCAGGCTCAGGTTTTACCAGCCGGTAGAAACGACCGGTGACAGCGCCGCCCTCCACCTTCACAGCGCCTATCGCGCAGATGCTCGTCGGCTCGGCATTGGCCGTTTCGAAATCGATGGCCACAAAATCCGTCATCATCCGCCGGCAAGCTCCTGCACCCGGTCGCGCACCTGCTCCATCAGCCATCGCGGCGTGGAGGTGGCTCCGCACACGCCTATGGTGGAAGCATCGTGGAGCCATGACTCCTCAACGGCATCCGGACCGCTTACGAGATAAGTACGGCTGTTCACTTCGCGGCATTCGCCGCACAGCACTCTTCCGTTGGAACTTTTGGCACCGCTCACGAAGAGCACCACATCGTGGGCGGCCGCAAAACGTCGCAGACCCTCCACACGGCCGGCCACCTGACGGCATATCGTGTCGAAATGCCTGAAACTGACTCCGGGAGCCTTGCGGCGCTCGATCTCGTCGACCATGTGGCGAAGACCTTCGGGCGACTTCGTGGTCTGCGAGTACAGCGCCACCGGGCGGTTGAAATCCACCGACTCAAGCCCCGACTCATCCTCTACGACGATGGCTTCGCCACGCGTCTGGCCCACGAGTCCGTTCACCTCGGCATGGCCGTTCTTGCCGTAGATCACTATCTGCGGACGGTCGGCATCGGTTTCGTAGGCCTGCTTCACACGGCTTTGCAGCCTCAGCACCACCGGACAAGTGGCGTCGATGATCTCTATATCGTTGCGGCGCGCCAGCTCGTAAGTGGCGGGAGGCTCGCCGTGGGCGCGCAACAACACCTTGACACCATGCAGCGCGGCCATATCCTCATGGGTGATAGTTACCAGCCCGCGTCTGCGCAGGCGCTCCACCTCCGCACTGTTGTGGACTATATCGCCAAGACAATAGAGCCGTCCCTCGCGGTCGAGCACCTCCTCGGCCTTGCGGATGGCTGTCACGACTCCGAAACAGAATCCGGAGTCCTGATCGATCTCTACGGTCGGTTTCATCGCGTGCGTTCGTTGAATATTTCGAGAAGCAGAGCATCCTGCTCATCGATAGTCATATCCGAATTGTCGAGCGTCACAGCGTCGGCCGCTTTGCGCAACGGACTTTCGGCGCGTGTCTCATCGATATGGTCGCGCTCGCGCAGATTGGCCAGCACCTCGTCGTAGCTTGCCTCCATATTCTTGGCCTTAAGCTCGTCAAAACGCCTGCGGGCGCGGGTTTCGGCCGAAGCGGTGACAAACACCTTCATTTCGGCATCGGGGAACACGGTCGTACCTATATCACGGCCATCCATCACTATGCCCTTCTCGCGTCCCATCTGCTGCTGAATACCGGTCATGGCCCTGCGCACGGCCGCTACGGCTGCCACCGGCGACACAGCCTGCGACACCGTCATCGAACGGATCTCGCTCTCCACATCCTCGCCGTTGAGCATCGTGCGCTGTCCGTCGGGCGTGACTTTGAAATCTATCGCTATGCCGGGAAGCGCCTCAGCCAGACGCACGTCGTCGACACGCCCCTCGGTGTCGGCCATACCGTGACGGAGAGCATAGAGCGCCACTGCGCGATACATCGCACCCGAATCGATATAACGGTAGCCCGCCTGTCGGGCCAGCTTCTTCGCCATGGTGCTTTTGCCGGTCGACGAATATCCGTCGATAGCTATTATTATTTTCTTTTTTTCCATTTATGTTGAACGGTCAGATTTATAAAAACCGGCCTATGTCAGCCGAGAAGTTAAGCATGAGTGTGGAAGCGCCGCGGTGGGGCATAGCGAAAGCCGCGTCGACACCGAAACCGCCTATATTCAGTCCGCCGCCGATTGAAAATCCGCTCAGCAGATTGCGCGAATACGTGGCCATATCGGTGCGGGTCTTGTAGTTGTAGCCTATCCCTATGTGAAAACGGCTGTCGGGCACCAGATCGGCCGCCAGCACAAGGTGTCGCATAAGATTCGAGCCGAACGAATCTTTAATCTCAGGAGCGGCGTCGGCAGCCCCGTCGCCATGCTCGTAATAGGGCAGGTTCCACTTGGTGAGATTCCATGCCGTGACCGAAAATCTCACCGGCAGTCCGGGAAACGACTGCGTCCATCCAAGACGCACATCCACCGGCAGACGGTCGTAGCGCTCGTTGAAGCGCTTCACCTGTCCGCCAAGATTTGTCACCACAGCCGACAGCCACAGCTCCCGGTCAGGGGCATAGTAATTAATGCAGAGATCCACACCCACAGCCATAGCCGTATAGGAATCATACGACGAATACACCCATCGGAGTGTGGCGCCGCCACGCAGACGCTCGGTTATGTCGCGCGAATATGTGGCTCCGACCGACAGATCGAGCGGAGAGAATGTGCCCGAAGCCACCCCCTCGATATCAGTGCGGTCCATACTCCCGTAGCCGAAATATTTCAGGGCCACGCCCCATGCGCTGCGCTCGCCCGCGCCATTGCCGAAAACGGCCGAAGCGAAGTTCGACGAACTCATATAGCGCATGTAGCCCACCGACAGGGTCTTGCTGTATTCCGGGCCCAGAAACGCCGGATTCTGGTCGACGGCCGCCACGCCCGCGTCGACCGCGCTCACATTGACACCGCCGAGGCCTAATATGCGGCTCGAAGAGGTGATGTCGAGAAAAGAGTAGGCCGGCGAGGAATCACCGCCCGGCCCGTCGGCTATGGCGGCGATCGGAAGCATGGCGGTGACAGCGGTTGCGACCTGTCGGAGGAATCTACGCATAAGAAATTCTACTTGCTTGTATGTAAGCCATGTAAACTGTGCTACAACTTACCGTGACCTACCTGAGATGCAAAATTAGTCAAAAAGCACGTATGCCGGAAATTATCCCCCTACTTAAAAAATCCAAAACAAAAACAATCTTTCCCAAAAACTCATCCGCCCCCTTGTATATTCCCGACAAGTATCATATTTTTGCACCGCAACAGGCGTCACAGCCAACTATACCAGAATACCAACGAAGCCCTACGGGCCACCCCTTAATTCACTGATGTACCGACTCAAACCCATCATTACCACTTTCTTGCTCACGCTGACATTCTACGCCAGCGCGCAGCAGCGCATGGTCGTCACCTATCGCACGGTCAGCGCCGACAACCGCCCTCTCGACATAGAGGCATTCCTGTTTGAGTCGGTCGACGAACAGCCACACTTTCCCGGAGGCGACGGAGCCATGATGAAGTTCATCAACCGCGAGCGACAATACCCGGCGCAGGCCTACCGTCAGGGCATCGAGGGGCGCGTGCTGTGCAGCTTCGTGGTGAAACCCGACGGCACCATCACCGCCCCCGAAGTAGTGCGCGGAGTGGAAGAGAGCCTCAACAAGGAGGCTCTGCGCATCATCAGCCGCATGCCGCGATGGGTGGCCGGAAAGATAGGCGACACTAAAGTACCCGTCTACTGCATCATAGCCATACCGTTCAGGCGCTGACCATCCGACGGGTCACCCTTCATGCGCCTTAGGCATAAACGCACACCCCACATTCCACGCCAAAGCCCCTGTCAGCAACGTCATCATACCTATCGACATCAGATCGCCGACAGTCACCACCGGCGCATTGACAAGGTCGATGCCGTAAAACACCGCCAGCACCAGAGTCACTACCAGCCCGACACCGCATGCGACAGTTTCGATCCATCCGGCCCAAAAACGCTTCCTGTCAGGCAGGCGCGCCATCACTTTGCGCGTGAACCACGGCTCGGGAGGAGCCTGAGGCAGGCTCCGCTTCAAAAAATCGCCAAATTCCTTATCAGTCATATTTCTGTATTCTTAATCAATCTATCAGTAAAACATTTCAGGCTATCTTTCGGCTCATACTACATCGCCTGACCATCACCCACGATCTATCACGCTCGTCATCTTTTCGCGCGCACGCTTCAGATAGACCTTCACAGTACCCTCAGGCATGCCTGTGATCCCGGCTATCTCCTTGATACTGCGATCCTCCATATAGAAGAGCAGCACCAGACTGCGCTCAGCCGGATTTAAGGCGCGCATCGCCGTGGCCACATCCATCGACGCTTCCGAAGCTCTCTGTCCGGCATCGGATACATCGCCGCCGAAAGGCTCCGCTTCCATGCCGGTCATCTCCCGGCGGCTGCGCAGGTAGCTGTAATATTGATTACAGGCTATCCGGTAGAGCCACGTGCGAAACCCCGACAGGCCTTTGAACGACCTCACCGCCTCGTAAGCTTTCAGAAACGTATCCTGAGCCAGATCATCGGTCAGACACGCGTCGCCCCCGGTGAGGTTGTAGAGAAACCGCCTCAGCGGCTCCTCATACTCCTCCACCAGACGCCCGAAAGCATTGCGGCTGTCGGTCGTGGCACACAGTGCCAGCAACTTGATTTCCTCAAAGCGTGTCAGCATTGTTGTCGTATCCGCCGAAATCGTTGGTACGGTTAGCGCCGGCAGCGTTGCTGTCCTTCGGAATATCAGGTATCTTCGGCAGATTGCGCGAATTGAAATAAAACTCGGCATAGTAGGTTATCA
This sequence comes from Paramuribaculum sp., assembly GCA_029051835.1. Taxonomy (GTDB): domain Bacteria; phylum Bacteroidota; class Bacteroidia; order Bacteroidales; family Muribaculaceae; genus Paramuribaculum. The sequence continues at coordinate 7,524 of JAIDKJ010000064.1, forward strand.
GCTTGGCCAGACCGACGACTACCGGCAACAGCGACAGACATGCTACTTCTTTGGCATCGACCGTCATGAAGAAAATGAACCCCACTATGCCCACACCGGTCCATATCAGGCCATTGTTCATACGGCGCGAATCGATGCGGTAGACACGACTGCCACGCGCCACCGACTCAATCATCTCCGAAGTACGGTTGAACAGACCATTGTTGTAGAACGCATCGGGAAGCGGATTTCCTTTCTCGATCGCATACTCTATCAGCTTATACTTGGCCAGCAGATTATTGCGGCGGTAATGGAGCAGCATCCACACCAGACCGAGAACGAACACGAACGGCAGGAACACGGCTATCATCTTGCTCACCTCACGGAAACCGTCGACTCTCGACCGCGGAGCGCCGATCTCCACGCTCGGACTGATATAGATAGGCGTAGAGCCTATCGAATCAAAAGCCAGAGTGGTCTGTAGTTCGTCGCGTATCTGCTCCGTCAGCTCCACGCGCATTTCCTGACGCATAGCCTCGAAATCAGCACGGTTGTCGCTCTCGCATGAACTCATCAAGGCAGTGCCGCCGACCATCAGTGCCGTAAGTGCCATTGCACACAAATTGCGTAATTTTTTCATATCTGTAGAATCTTGTTTTTTTGATTAATCTGACCTTTAGACGCGGCAGCCGCGAAAAAGGTTACATCCCGCCGCAAATTTACCTCAATTTCCCCCAAATCACTTAAAATTACTTGTAATAGACTACTCCCAAAGCAAGAATTCATCCAGTAATACCTGATAAGATGCCGACTGCAACAAACTCATTAAATACCCATAATTATCACATATATCAATATCAACCCCACTCGCTGCCGCTCTCCAATATTTCAGTCCTTCACTGACGTCAACAAAGTCAGATGCATACATACATGCCTGAGATAATAATGAGTATCTTTCGATGTTTTCATCGTCATCTGCAACCGGCAAGTCTTCTTCGGTTATCTCGCATGGAAATTCAACAGAAGGATCTGCTCCTCGCTGCAATAGTTGACGCACCCTCTGAAGATCAAAATTTTCGCCCGCCACACATAGATCCATATCAATTTCCCTATAGCCAAGCTTTATCAGTAACTCTTTCTCGGTAAATACTGCATCCTCTATACTGTCATAGTGTGCGCAAAAAGTCTTGGCATATTCCATAAAACCAAGATTTTTGTCGTCCGGAACCCTGATTATTGTTTCATAGAAGGCCAAGAGAGTTTTACATCGGTCAGCAACAGCAGAAATCACAGGGAGCAGTTCTTTTTTCCATCCGTTTGAATTGAGAATCATTAAGTTGGCATAAGACATCCAATACAACTCTGTCACAAAGTCGCAATCACATGGCAGCGATCCCACACTATGATTTTCATGGAAATAATTGATGACGCTTTCAATTCTAAACAAAATCGCTTCTTTATAAATATACATATTTCATTAATCATTACCGTAAACACCTCTACACAATAAGCCCATAGCGTTTCAGGCAATTACATATTATTCCTGATTTCTAACCGACAAAATTATACCTACAGTCGAAGCACACGACAAAACACCTATAGACAAAACGTTTCGAATGAGAATTTTAACGCAAAACAACGATAACGATATATCTACAACTGAAGAAATCTGTCTTTATTTCCACAGTTTTTTGTCAAAACGGTAGAGTGTCAAGACTTGCTCAAAAGTTGTACCATCCTTCAGTACCAACTCACTCTTGGGACTTTTATAGAATGGGTAGATGTATGCAGACAGACGATGATAGCCAATGTTCATCAGATAATCCTCCAATCTATGCTCATCTTTCATAAGCATACCACGTGATTTGAGTATTTGAACGATTTGTTCAGGAGAGGAATATGGCTTGGAGAAACTTGCTTTCATGGATGTATGATAAAAAAACGACCCGCCGATTTGAGCATTGTAAAGAGGCTTGGCAGGTTCTAATGACGCAAAGGTAGTAAATTTATATGGATTAGCCAAATAAATCGAGATGCGACTTCTCCGCGACTTCTCCGAGCGTAAAAAATCTAATAAATTGTTGACTCTACTCCAATCCTACAGATCGGTAGCCTGCAGGTTTGCAAAAGCGGGGAATTATGGCGAACTTTGCGGGAGATTAAACCAGTCAGCAGTCCATGAAAAAGATTTTTACTTGTATAGCGTTGTCGCTCATGACAGTGCTGCCGATGGCGGCACAGCAGGCATTGCTCCCCACTCCGGCCAGAATGCAGGCCGGACGTGGCGCATTCACCATCACTTCCGGAGTCAGAATCATCACCGACGGCGGATATGCCGACACTCTTGCCGCACGACTCTCTGAGGATCTGAAGGAGTTCGGCTATGGATCATCAGTAAAGCAAGAAGACGCCAAAGGCGTCGTCAGCCTGCGGCTCGACAAGAGCCTCGCGATGCCGGAGGAGGCATATACGCTCCGCGTAACCACCGACAGTATCATAATGCAGGCGTCGTCGGAGGCCGGACTGTTCTATGCCGCACAATCAATGATGCAGCTTGCCACACAAGGCAACGGCACCGTCGGCACATGCCGTATCGACGACAGCCCGCGCTTCGGGTGGCGCGGATTCATGCTCGACGAGAGCCGCCATTTCTTCGGCAAAGAGAAGGTAAAGCAGTATCTCGACATCATGGCATCGCTGCGCCTCAACGTGTTCCACTGGCATCTGACCGACGAGCCGGGCTGGCGCATCGAGATAAAGCGTTATCCGCTGCTGACAGAGCAGGGAGCCATTGGCAACTGGCACGATCCGGAAGCACCGGCCACATTCTACACTCAGGACGATATCCGCGAGATAGTGGCATACGCGGCCGAGCGTCACATAACGGTCGTGCCTGAATTCGACATGCCGGGCCACGCCACCGCCGTTTGCCGGGCCTACCCTGAGGTTTCGGGCGGCGGCGAGGGCAAATGGAAGCATTTCACCTTCCATCCGTGCAAAGAGGCGACGTTCGAATTCATCAGCTATGTGCTCGACGAGATCGTCGCACTGTTTCCCGCGCCCTACATCCACATCGGAGGCGACGAGGTGCATTACGGCAACCAGAGCTGGTTTACCGACCCGGAGATACAGCAGTTCATCAAAGACAACGATCTTGGCGACGAGAAAGGGCTTGAACAGTATTTCATACGCCGCGCGGCCGACATAGTCGCATCGAAAGGCAAGACAGCCATAGGATGGGACGAGATCGTCGACGCCGGAGTAGCGCCCGAAAAGGCCGTCATCATGTGGTGGCGCCACGACCGCCCCGCCCAGCTTGAAAAAGCGCTTGAAAAAGGCTACCGGGTGATCATGACACCGCGCCGCCCGCTCTACGCCGACTTCATACAGCACGCATCGCACAAGACCGGACGCGTATGGAACGGATTCAACCCCATCGAGGACATCTACAGCTTCCCCGAACCGCTCGGACACCTCACACAAGGCCATGACGGCAACGTGCTCGGAATGCAGTTCTCGCTCTGGACCGAACGGGTGGCCGACACCCGCCGGCTCGACTTCATGACCTTCCCCCGCCTGATAGCAGTGGCCGAATCGGCATGGACTCCCGCCGCTGCCAAAGACAAGGAGAACTTCATGCAGCGTCTGCCCCTCACTCTGGAAACACTCCGAAGCAAGGGCATATACTATTTCAACCCCTTCGATCCGGAATCGACACCCGAACCGGGAGCGCCCGACAAAGACGACGTGCTCAAAAACGGATAAAACCGCTATGGCATCGTCGCGTCATTGCGCTACGAATTTCGTAACTTTGCAGCATGAAAATCCAACTTCACATCATCATGCTGTCGGCCATACTCGCCGGATGCTCGTCGACACCGTCGATCGACCCGTCGCGACCGGCCGACCAGCAGGCTCTACGGCTGGCCGAAGCAGGCCCGACCGAAGCAGCCGAAGCACTCGTAGGATGGCTCCGGCAGGCATCTCCGGCCGACCGCGACTACGCCCGCAGTCTGACCCGAGAGTTAATGTCGATCTACGACAGCGACTCTCTGGGCCGCACACGCTGTTTCGTCCGCTCGCTCGACTCCATCAGATCGACCCTTGATCCGGAAGAACTGGCCCACGTCTACGTCGTATCGACCAAGCCGTGGCGGCTCGGAGCGATAATGCGTGCCGACGGAGCCGACGACCGACTTCTGCAGGCCATCGAAGCCGATTACGCCGACGATCCGGAAGCGCTCGAAGCGTTCAGACACGGATATCGCGGCGAACACTGACCACCTCACTCAAACCAACACATCATAACAATGCTCGACATAGACAAATATATAGCTGCCGCCGAAGAAGCCGTCAGGCAGCTTGAGATACCCGCCACACCGTCCGGACTATATGATCCGATTCGCTACACGCTTCAGGCCGGAGGCAAACGGATACGCCCGGTGCTGACTCTCGCCGTGGCCGACGCTGTCGCGCCCGACGGACGCCGCCGCGCCGCCAACCAGGCCGCGGCCATAGAGATGTTCCACAACTTCACGCTGCTCCACGACGACGTCATGGACCGGGCCGATATGCGGCGCGGACGTCCTACGGTCCATCGGCAGTGGAACGAAGCCACAGCGATCCTTTCAGGCGACGCCATGCTGACACTGGCCGGCGCTGCCATGATGAAGGGATGCGACGAAGCGCAGCTGCGCCCGGTCATGGAACTGTTCAACCGCACCGCCATGGAGATCTACGAAGGACAGCAGCACGACATGGATTTCGAGAGCCGCACCGACGTGACCATCGGTGAATACATGGAGATGATACGGCTGAAGACCTCGGTGCTGCTCGGATGCGCCTGCGCGCTCGGAGCCATCATGGCCGGAGCCGACAGCGCCGTCACCGACGCCTTCTACGGCTATGGCGAAAGCCTCGGACTGGCCTTCCAGCTCCGCGACGACTATCTTGACACCTACGGCGATCCGGCCACATTCGGCAAACAGATAGGAGGCGACATAGCCTGTGGCAAAAAGACATGGCTTCTGATCAACGCCCTCGCCGAAGACACCACCGGCACAGTCGCCGCAGAGATAAGCGATCCGTCGCCACGCGAAGAGAAGATAAATCGCGTCAGAGCCGTCTACGACAGCCTCGGACTGCCACAGCGATGCCTCGGACTGATACGACGCTACGCCGACGACGCCATAGTACGCCTCGCCACCGTCGGTCTGCAGCCTGAAGCTATGGACTTCTTCACCCGTCTGGCCATGCAGACAGTCGACCGTACGCGATGACCGGACTGATCGACACCCACACCCATCTATATCTGCCCGAATTCGCAGATGACGAGAGCTGCGACGGCGCTCCCGACGCAGTAGACCGCGCCGTCAGCGCCGGAGTAGGCCTTCTCATATTCCCCAACGTAGACCTCACCACCATACAGCCGATGAAACGGCTTGCAGCCCGACACCCCTCGCATGTGTCGATGGCAATGGGACTGCACCCGACAGAGGTGGCCGACGACTGGAAGGAGGCGTTGCAGACCATCCACGCCGAACTGCAGTCGGGCATCTATATCGCCGTAGGAGAAGTAGGGATCGACCTATACTGGGACGCATCGCGCCGGCAGCAGCAGATGGAGGCGTTCGACGCGCAACTGGACATGGCCCGACAACTCGGCCTGCCGGTGATAATCCACTGCCGCAACGCACTCGACGAAACTCTGGAAGTGCTGCAGGGACATCCATCGGTAGCCGCCGTCATGCACAGCTTCGGCGGAACGGCCGACGACGTCAGCCGCATACTCAAGACCGGCCCGTATTATTTCGGAATAAACGGCATACTGACTTTCAAGAAGTCGACACTCCCCGATGCCGTGGCGGCAATCCCGCCCGAACGCCTGCTGCTCGAAACCGATGCGCCATACCTCGCCCCGGTGCCGATGCGCGGCCGCCGCAACGAAAGCGCCTATCTGACTCACACCGCCTCGCGTCTGGCCGAAACGCTCGGCATGGACGGTCAGGCAGTGGCCACACTGACGTCGGACAACGCACGTCGCCTGTTTGCCATAGCCGACCATAACGACCGCATCGACAGCTGACCGACATAGACCGGCAACAGACGAGCCGCGCCATGACACAAGGGTCACGACGCGGCTCGCTTTTTATCTGCCTGAAGAGGCGGTCAGCCTCCGAAATTGTCGTAATGGATATTTTCCGGTTCCACTCCGAGCGAATCCAGCATCTTGTTGACAGCCGCGCTCATCGGGCCCGGTCCGCACATATAATACTCGATATCCTCGGGATTCTCATGATTCTTGAGATAGGTGTCGTAGATCACCTGATGCACGAATCCGGGCGTATATTTCACTCCGGCCGCATCTGCTGCCGGATCGGGACGGTCGAGTGCCAGATGGAAATGGAAGTTGGGGAACTCCTTTTCGATCTGCAGGAAATCGTCGAGATAGAACACCTCATTGAGCGCACGCGCCCCATAGAAGAAATTCATCACACGGTCGGTGGTGTGCAGTGTGCGGGTCATGTGCATGATCTGCGCGCGAAGCGGAGCCATGCCCGCGCCGCCGCCTATCCACATCATCTCCTTGCCTGAATCGAATATAGGATGGAAATCGCCGTAGGGGCCGCTCATGCGCACCTTGTCGCCCGGCTTGAGAGTAAAGATATAGCTTGAGGCTATGCCGGGCATCACATCCTGAAATCCCACCTCGGGCTTCGGCTTGAAGGGGGGCGTGGCTATGCGCACGGTAAGCATTATGCGGTCACCCTCGGCCGGATAGTTGGCCATTGAGTAGGCGCGCACAGTGGTTTCGGTGTTGCGGCATTTGAGTGCGAACAGCCCGAACTTCTCCCATGCCGGCAGATACTCCTCACCGATCAGCGATTTGTCGATGTCGCGGTCATAGTCTATCTCGTAGGGCGGTATCTTGATCATGTATCTTATACACATCTGACGCTGCCGACGATCTTACGCGTGTAGATCTCGGTG
>JAIDKJ010000065.1 GCA_029051835.1 Paramuribaculum sp.
TCAAACAGTGCGAACGGCTGACCACCTACCGGTGCTCCTACACCAACGAGGACATAAAGACGGCGGCCGACGTCAGCGCACACTACACCAAAGCATCGGTCACCACCGTTCTCAACGGCCTGCTCAAAGACACCGGCCTGCGCTACAAGATCATCTCGCCCCGGCTGATAGCCATAACGCGCAAAAGCGCCGACGCCCCCGCCGCCGGCACCGACCCCGGCCGCCGCATCAACGGCCTTGTGCTCGACGAATACGGCGACCCGCTGCCGGGAGCCACCGTCAAATGCGTAGGGCATGAGAGCACGGCCTGCTCGTCGGATCTCGACGGCCATTTCAGCATCACCCTGCCCGCCGGAGCCGACAAGCTCGCCATAAGCTATATCGGCATGAAGCCGCTCATCGTTGACGCCGCCGACGGACTCACCGCACAGCTGACCGCCGCCGGCACGGAGCTTGACGAAGTAGTCGTAGTGGGCTACGGCGTGCAGAAAAAAGTCAACGTCACCGGCGCCGTATCGATGGTCGACGACAAAGTCTTCGCCGCCCGCCCCGTGGCCAACGCCTCGCAGGCACTGCAGGGAGCCATACCCGGACTCAACCTCAGCACCACCAACGCCGGCGGACAGCTCAACTCCTCCATGACCATGAACATCCGCGGCACCGGCACCATCGGCGACGGCTCCGTGGCCTCGCCCCTGATACTCATCGACGGAATCGAGGGCAATATCAACACCCTCAACCCCAACGACATCGAAAGCGTGTCGGTGCTTAAGGACGCCGCCTCGGCCTCGATCTACGGCGCCCGCGCCGCCTTCGGCGTGGTGCTTGTCACCACCAAAAACGGAAGCAAGGGACGAATCAATGTCAGCTATTCCGGCGATATACGTTTCTCATCGGCCACTTCCCTACCCGACTTCACCAACTCTCTCGAATGGGCCGGATTTTTCAATGAAGCCCAGCTCAACCAGGACGGCGGATATGTGTTCGACGACATAACACTTGAGCGTATGCGCAAATTCCGCAACGGCGAATACACCGACCCCACCCAAAGCGAATACTACGGCGTAGTCGAGGGAGTCAACGGCCACTGGTCGCGCTACCAGACCGCTTTCGCCGATACCCGCTGGTTCGATGTGTTCTACCGCGACAACGCCCCACAGACACAACACAACATCAGTCTGTCGGGAGGCAACGACAAGGTCAACTGGCTCATATCGGGCAGCTACCTCTATCAGGAAGGCCTGATGCGCTACCGTCCCGACAACTTCCGGCGTCTGACCACCAACGCCAAGATCGGCGCAGAGCTTGCCAAATGGGCCCGCGTTGACTACAACCTCAAATGGAACCGTACCGACTACGACCAGCCCGAACAGATGAACGGCCTCTTCTACCACGCCATCGCACGCCGCTGGCCCCAGATGCCGGTAAAGGATCCCAACGGCCACTACACTTTCAACACCGAGATACAGAATATCGTAGAGGGCGGACGCTCCCGCTCCAAAGGCGACATGGTGTCGCAGCAGATACGCTTCACCTTCACTCCGCTCGAAGGATGGAACATAGTCGTGGACGGCGCCAACCGTATCAACCACTCGATGAGCCGCAGCTGGCACCTGCCCATCATATCCTGGTATATGGACAACACCCCGACTGCACCGACCGAACGCTCGTGGGCCAGCCAGAGCCGCTCGCACACCAACTACTGGTCGACCAACATCTTCACCGACTACACCCGCTCGTGGGGACGTCACAACGGGAAGGTGCTCGTCGGAGTCAACTATGAGAACTATGCCACCGACGGACTGTCGGGCTCAGGCTACTCTCTCAACTCCAACAACAAACCGTTCATCTCGCAGTCGACCGAGGACTTCAAAGCCTCCGACTCGTTCAACCACCGCTCCACCGCCGGATATTTCGGCCGACTCAACTACGACTACGACGGTCGCTATCTCATCGAGGCCAACCTGCGCTACGACGGCTCGTCGCGCTTCGTAGGCTCGCGCCGCTGGGCTTGGTTCCCGTCGTTCTCGATCGGATGGAACATCGCCCGCGAAAACTTCTTCCAAAGCCTCGCCACTCACGTCAACACCCTCAAGCCGCGCCTGTCATGGGGTAAACTCGGCAACACCAGCTCGGCCTACTCATCGTTCTGGGACTGGTATCCCTTCTATCAGCAGCAGGGAGTCGGAGTTGAAAACTCGGCTCTTATCATAGGAGGCAAGAGGCAGAACACCGCATCGCTTCCGGGTATCATAAACAATGCCCTGACATGGGAAAAAGTGTCGACTCTCAACGTCGGCCTCGACTTCGGAGCGCTTAACAACCGCCTGACAGGCGAATTCAACTGGTTCAGCCGCAAAACCGAGGACATGATAGGCCCGGCACCGGTGCTCAGCTACATACTCGGCGCCGACGCGCCCAAAGCCAATAACTGCGACCTGCGCACCAACGGCTGGGAGCTGGAGATCAGATGGAACGACCGCATAGGCAATGTGAACTACAACGCACGATTCAACATCTCCGACTCGCGCACCAAGATACTCAACTACCCCTACAACGGCGAATTCGGCGAACAGGGCATAAACTCCTACTACAACGGCAAACAGCTTGGCGAAATATGGGGCTACGTCACCGAAGGCATAGCCCAGAGCGACGACGACATGAACGCATGGCTTGAGAACAACAAGCCCAACTGGGGCTCAAACTGGCGCGCCGGCGACATCATGTACCGCGTTATTGACGGCGACGGCAAAGTGACCGCCGGCAACTCCACCCTCAACGACCACGGCGATCTGAAAGTGATCGGCAACAGCACTCCGCGCTACCGCTTCGGCATCAACCTCGGCGCCGAATGGAAAGGGATCGACTTCTCAGCCTTCTTCCAGGGTGTGATGAAGCGCGACTACTGGTTTGGCGACGAACCCTACTTCTGGGGAGCATCGGGCGGACTGTGGCAAAGCTGCGTGTTCAAGGAACACCTCGACTACTGGAGCCCCGAACGCCCCAACGCCTACTATCCTATCCCCTACTTCTCCAACACCAAGAACAAACAGTGCCAGACACGCTACCTTCAGGACGCATCCTACATACGGTGCAAGAACATACAGCTCGGCTACTCGCTTCCGCGCCCTGTCATAGGCAAGATAGGTCTGCAGAACTGCCGCATCTACGTGAGCGTCGACAATCTGTTCACATGCTCCAAAATGTCGAAAGTATTCGACCCCGAAGCTCTCGGCGGCGACTACGGAGCCGGCAAACTATATCCGCTGACACGCACATGGGCAGTCGGCGCAAGCCTCAACTTCTAAACATTCAGTCATGAAACTCAATATCATACAATCAGCCATAGGGGCAGCCATGACTCTGGCAGCGGCCGTCACCGCAACATCGTGTGACGACAAACTCGACATGGGTCCCATCACACAGATCACCCCCGACGACTACTACCTGAGCGACGAACAGCTCGCCAACTACGTCAACAATTACTTCCTGTCGCACCTGTCGGCACCGTTCAGCGGCGCGATGTACCATCCGCAGGGATCCTACTCCAGCGGCATGGGCGGCTCGGACTACAACACCGACATATTCATCAGCGGCACCGGCAGCACCACCTGGTTTGCAAAAAAACACTGGCAGACCCCCTCGGGCAAATCGCTTCAGGGACTCTACGGCAACATACGCGTGTGGAACCACTTCATCAGCACCGCTCAGAAAAATATAGCCGACGGCGTAGTCAGCGGCAACACCGAGCTTGCCGACCACTATCTCGGCGAAGGCCACTTCTTCAGAGCTCTCAACTACTTCAGACTGCTCGCCACCTACGGCGACTGCGCCATAACCGAAGAGGTGCTCGATCCCGACGACGCACAGCTTATCAAGGCCAGCGTACGCGATCCGCGCAACGAAGTGGCACGCTACATCCTTTCGGAACTCGACAAAGCCGCATCGCTGCTTCAGGACCGCTCGCGCTTCAAAGGACAGCGCATCAGCCGTCAGGCCGCCATGCTGCTGAAATCGCGCGTAGCTCTCTTCGAAGCCACATTCGAGAAATACCACCGCGGCTCGGGCCGTGTGCCCGGCGACGCCAATTGGCCCGGAGCAGCCATGCCGTACAATCAGGGCAAGACATTCGACATCGACGGTGAGATAAGCTTTTTCCTCACCGAAGCGATGAGTGCCGCCGTGGAAGCCGTTGGAAGCACACAGCTCACCGCCAACAACATGGTGACCGAACCTCAGGAAGGCCAGATGACCGGATGGAACCCTTACTTCGAGATGTACTCGCAGACGAGCCTCGCCAATGTCGATGAAGTGATACTGTGGGTGGAATACAGCCGTACACTCAACGTACAGCACTCCGCGAGCTACTATATCACCACCGGCGGCTGCAACGACGGCATGACCCGCGCCTGGGCCGAAGGATTCCTGATGACCGACGGTCTTCCCTTCTACGCCAGTCCGCTCTATCGCGGCGACAAAACCGTCGACAACGTAAAAGCCGACCGCGACTACCGCATGCAGCTCTTTCTCTACGGCGAGAGCACCCGCGCATACTCCGACCCGGCCAACCCCAAGAGCAGCGATCCTACACAGTGCCTCTTCGGCGTGCCTCATATCAGCGGCAGCGTGGCCTCGGAGCGCAACCGCACCGGCTACTCATCGCGCAAATACGCTACCTACGACCACAACCAGACCTATCAGGGAGCCGTCACATGGAACGCCTGTCCGGTGATGCGCACCGCCGAAGCGATGCTCAACTACATTGAGGCATGCGTTGAACTCCGGGGCGATGTCGACGCCACCGCATCGGCCTACTGGCAGGCTCTGCGCGCACGCGCCGGGGTCGACACCGACTTCCGCAAGACAGTGGCGGCCACCGATCTGAACCGCGAGCTGCAGCTGAGCGTATATTCGGGCGACAGACAGGTGTCGGCCCTGCTCTTCAACGTACGCCGCGAACGCATGACCGAAACATTCAACGAAGGACTCCGCTTCGCCGACCTGATACGCTGGCGCTCATTCGACCGCCTGCTGACTGACAACTACATACCCGAAGGCGTAAACTTCTGGGAAGAGTTGTGCAACGATCCGATCTATGACAATCCGACATTTGTCTACGACGGCAGCTCCAAGTCGATCGTTTCCGGACCCGAACAGGGCAAATATCTGCGGCCGTGCTCGGCGAGCCTTGCCGAAACCAACGAGATGCGACAAGGCTATACATGGACCGAAGCCTATTATCTCTCACCCATTGGCTACGGTGACATAACCGCTGCATCGCCCACGCGCGAGATAGCCAACTCCTACATGTATCAGAATATCAACTGGTCGGCCGAAGGAGGCCAGTATGCACTCAAATAAGCATAATCCACCCCAACCATTCATCACATCTAAACACCTGAAATGAACATCAGAAAAACTATTGCAACAATACTGCTCGCCGCCGGAACCATCACGGGAGCCACCGCGTCGGAGCCGGTGACATTCGCCATCGCATCGGACTTCCATGCGCCCGACGTGCCCGGCGGACTGGAGCGCGTCAGGGCTTTCGTCGACACCGCCAGAGCGCGGGGCGTGGACTTCATCATAGAGCTTGGTGACTTCGCACGGCTCGACAGCGCCTCGGCGCCCTACCACGAGGCGTGGAACTCGTTTGAAGGCTACCGCTATCACGTGATCGGCAACCATGACTGCGACCGATACTCGTCGGACGGCTACGCCGCCGGAGCGGGCATGCCGGGACGCTACTACTCGTTCGACAAGGGGGGCTACCACTTCGTGGTGCTCGACGGCAACAACTGGGCCGACAAGGAGGGCAATATCCACCACTACGATCATGGCAACTACTACGGCAAGTCGACCGACTGGATGGACCGCGAGCAGCTCGACTGGCTTCGGCGCGATCTGGCCTCGACCGACAAGCGGTGCATACTGTTCTCACACCAGAGTATCGATTTCCGACTGAAAAACGGCGAGGAGGTGCGCCGCTTGCTCGAGGAGGAGAACCGGCGCGCAGGCCGGCGCAAGGTGGTGGCGGCGTTCAGCGGACATGACCATAGCAACTACAACCGCCGGATCAACGGCATCAACTATTCGCAGGTCAACAGCGCCTCATACGTGTGGATCGGCGCGGAAACGCAGACCGAACGCCGCTTCCCCAAGAAGATCAACGACCGCTACAGCCTGATGAAGTACTCGATGATGTATGACCGTCCGCTCTGGGCTATAGTCACGCTGACCATCGACGGGATCTCGATCGAAGGGGTCAAGGGGCAGTTCATGCCTCCCACTCCCGCCGAGATCGGCATAAAGGAGAATGTCGACGGGCTGCCGCTCGTGCCGCTGATCGAAGACTATGAGATAGAGCTGTAAGCCATAGCCTGCCCGCGACCGCCGCGCCGACGCTCGGCGAGGGCGGCTGCGCGGCGGCCGCCCCACCATGGGGGGGGGGGGGGGGGGTGGGGGGGAGGGGGGGGTTTGTGGGGGTTTTACAAAGGACCGCGCCCCCGCGCCAGGAGGAAGT